>JARGFU010000013.1 GCA_029210625.1 Deltaproteobacteria bacterium
AACCGACGGGGCCGCCGCAGGGTCGGTGCCCGCGCCCAGGGTGACGGAGTCACCGCCGGCTCCGACGGTCACGCTGATCATCTGGGCCTTGTGCGCCTTGTTGCCCTCGTGGCCGACCCCCAGGACCCAGACCTCGTACGAGCCGGGGGTCGCTCCGCCGGGGACGCTCACCGTGAAGTCCATGCCCATGTTGTTCGCGGTGCCATCGAGATCACCCGCGGAGCCATCGTCCCAGGCCGAGTTCCGGTTGCCGGCGTCCCAGGAGGTATTGTCGAAGCTGAGGGTGTAGCCATCCGGCGCGTTCGCATACACGTTTGAGGTGGCGATGAGGGTCGCGTCCCAGGTCTCACCTCCGCTCACGTCCCAGACGCTGTTCCAGCCGGCGATCGCCGGGCTGTTCGCGGTGCCGACGCCGATGGTCCACCCGCTGGGCAGGGCCGCCAGCACGCCGACGACCCCGTTGCCCGCGATGTTGGTGAAGCGGTAGTCGATCTCGAAGGTCCCGCCGGGGGTGGTGGAGCCCGAGGTGCCAGCGGCGCCATCGACGGCGGTGGTGATCACGGCGTCCGCGTCCACGTTCACGTGGCAGCCACCCTGGCTGCAGGTGGCGTACTTGGCGGGCCACGCGTGTGCAGTCCGAGGGGCCACGAGGGCGGCGAGCGCGAGGAGTCCGGCGAAGGCGAGAGAACGAGAGGGAGCGTGACTTCTCATGGGAGGATCCCCTGGAGCATGGAGCGCGAGAACGGCGGCTCGGGGACCCGCTTCGGAGAGATCGATCCTCAATGCGGCCCGGAAGGTCGCTCGCTCATCCCCATGAGCGAGACATCCGGACTCGACGGACGAGGATCCGTCGTCGGCAAGGCCCCCAAGACAAAGTCTTGTATGTGTTCGGTCGAGCGACCCGCCGACCCCTCGGCGGATCACTGCTTAGTCTAGTCGAACGAACGAGCCTGGCCACCCGAAAATCGAAGAAAATTCCAGGCTTGGCGCAATTCTTACGCACCCGGCCAAGCCCCCGGATCGAGGCGTCAATCGGTGTCAATCACGGTGCGGGGACGGAAGGCCGGCGAGGGATCGGGAGGATCCAGGGATGGCTGCGGCCGTCGTTGAAGCGCAGCCACCCGCCGCCGGGCGAGACCTCCACGCCGTAGAGGTTGTGGAGGATGTCCCCGACCGGTTCGCTCAGCTTCTTCACCTCGAGGCTGCGCCCGTCCACCAGGAGGAAGTGGGCCCGGAAGGTGCGAGGGGGGTCTTCGGGCAGGAGGATCAGCAGGAAGCGGTCGTCCGGGAGCGCCCGGATGAGGGCGTTGGTGTTTACCGGAACGCTCCCCAGATGATGGTCGGTGCCGGTCGAGAGGTCCGCCAGGTGGACCTCCAGGGGCCGCCAGATGGGGAGCTGGCCGCGCAGGAAGAGGGCGCGGTCCCGGGAGGCGCCGAGGTAGGCCGTGATCGGCTGCCCCTGCGGCCGGCTGGCGCAGAGGGTCTGCCCCTTCTCCAGGTCGAGGACGAGGAGGGCCGCTCCGGCGCCGCTCCCGCCGCCCTTCAGGCTCGCCGCGACCCGCGGGGCCTCGCGGAAGGCGGCGGGGTAGTGCTGCGCCTCGAGGTCCGCGGGCGGCGCGAGGAGCCTCGGGCTCCCGGGCTTCCAGGCGAGGAAGGGGTGCGGCAGCGTGCTCACGCCGAAGCCCCGGCGAGGCACCCCCACCCGGTGGCCGCTGGCCATCCGGAAGACGTCGTGGCTGGCGTGGCCCAGGCCGCCGAGCTGCGCCGCGTCCCGCTCCCGGAGGGTGTAGGACCAGTCCAGGCCGTCGTCGGGCACGGCCTTCCACTCCGGCGGCCGCGCGACGAAGAAGCGCCGCTGCTCGGGATCGGCGTCCTGCTTCCGGCAGTGGAAGCGCACCCCGTCCTCGAAGCCCGTGCGCTCGAGGCCGCCGCAGAAGAGGCCGGGCGGGGAGAGGGGCAGCGGCTCGCCGCCGTCGACGTTGATCACCATGATCTCCGAGGGGGCGCCCACCTCCCGGAGGGCCAGCCACTCGTCCGCCACGAAGGCGAGCTCGGAGTAGTTGCGCGCCGGCAGGGCCCGGGGCCTCGTCCCCTCGGTGGCCAGCGGGGCGGCGAGCAGATCGAGGCCGTGCTCGACGAGCTTCACGTCCTCGCACGCTCGCGCGAGCGGGGTCCGCACCACCTTCGCCTTGCCCCGGGGCTTGCGGGCCAGGGCCGGGCCCGCGACGAGGAGCGCGGCGGCGAGCAGCGAGAGCCCGAGCGCAGCCCTCACCGCGCTGCTCCTGCCTCGACGAGGCGGCGCCAGACCGCGAGGGAGGGCCAGTCCTCCTCCGGGTCTCGCTCGGCCGGGAAGGCGCCGTAGCGCTCCTCGGCCATCCGGAGGGCGTCGGTGGGATCGGCGCCGCGCGCGAGGAGAAGGGCGGCGATCCGCTCGAAGGCCCGCAGGTCGTCGTCGAGGAGGTCGCAGTCCGAGATGCGGAAGATCACCAGGGTCAGCGGGGTCACCGGCTGCATCACCCCCGGCGGGCAGTCGGGAGGGTCCTCCCCCCGGTGGTCGGGATCGGCGCCGGCCTCGAGCAGGCGTTCGACCTCCGCCGCGTCGAAGAAGGTGACGGCCTTCAGGAGGGCCTCGCCGAGGGCTGCGGGATCCATCGCGCCTCCCAGCCTACCAGCAGGCGGGCGGAGTGGTAGCGTGCGGTCCGATGCGCCGCCGTCGCCTCCTCCTCGCCCTGCTGCTCCTGCTGCCCCTCGCCGATCTGATCGCGACGCTGCTCTACCTGCGCCACGTCGAGGCGGCGCAGGCCGCGGGGGCGCCGCCGGCGAGGGCCGACGCGGCGGTGGTCTTCTTCGGGGACTCGATCGACGAACACACCCTGAACGAGGACACCCGGCAGCGGGTCGACCACGCCGCCTCCCTCTACCGGGAGGGTCGGGTGGGGGAGGTGATCTGCGTCGGGGGAAACCTCCCCTGGCTGGACTTCGCCGGCTCCGAGTTGATGAAGGCGCGGCTGATCGAGCAGGGCGTGCCCGCCGAGAGGATCAGCCTGGAGCACGACTCCCGCGACACCCTCGGGAACCTGGAGGCCGCCGCCGCCCAGCTCCACGCCCGCGGCCGCCGCAGCGCCATCCTGGTGAGCACCCGCCTCCACCTCTACCGCATCGCCCGGTGGAACGAGCTCGAGGGGCTGCGCTTCTTCGCCTCGGCCTCGGATCCCGCCGACGCCGGGCTCCTCGAGCGCTGGTGGCCGGTCCACCACGAGTGGGCCGCCTTCACCTTGCGCACCCTCTTCAGCGAGGAGGGCTACCAGCGGGTCACGGAGCTGGCCCGGAGGCTCGATCTCTGATCAGCACCGAGAGCCCGAAGTAGTTCACGGTGAAGTGGGCGAGCACCGGCGGCAGGAGGCTGCCCGACTGCTGGTAGAGCACGCCGAAGAGCACGCCCATCACCGCGGCGTAGTAGGGCCAGAAGCGCATGCTGCGGTCGGGGCCGACGTGCACCAGGCCGAAGAGGAAGGCCTGGAACCACAGGCCGGTGATGGGCAGGAGCGCGCCGCGGAAGAGCAGCTCCTCGGCGAAGCCGCTGCTCGCCGCCGCCACCACCACCCAGGGGTGGCTCACCGGCCCGAGGAGCTCGGCCATCCGCTGGTGGAAGGACTGGGCCCACTCGAAGCGCCGCCGGGCCAGCTCGCCGAGGCCGTGGGCCACCAGCCCCAGGGCGATGCCGGCGCCCCAGGAGAGCGGCCCCTCGGGCAGCAGCTTCGCACCGCCCGGGAGGTGGAAGAGGGAGGGCACGTCGAAGAGCCAGCCCAGCAGGAGGGCCAACCCGATCATCAGGCCGTAGAAGACGATGATCAGGCGGGCCGTCAGCCTCGGGGGCAAGGGCTGCCCCGCCTCCACCCCGTGCTCGTGCTCGTCCACGTCCACGTGCTCGGCCTCTCCCTGGCTCTCTCCTTCACCCCCCTCGACCCGCTCGCCCCCCTCAGCCTCAGCATCCGCCTCAGCCTCAGCGGCCTTTCCCTCTTCCTCCCGAGGGTCAGTGGCGTCGGAACCACTCACTCGAGCGCTCCTCTGAAGCGTGCCGCCTTCAGCTCAAGCTCGGCCAGCTCCCGCTCCATCGAGGCGCCCGCGACGATCCCACCGCCGCTGGGGTACTCGACCTCCCAGCGCCCGTCCCCGGCCCGGGTGAGCGTCGCCGTCCGGATCGGCAGGGTGAGCGAGAGCGCCCCGGCCGGCCCCACCCGACCGAAGGCCCCGCAGTAGTAGCCCCGGGGCGCGACCTCCAGCGCCTCGATGGCGCGCATCGCCGCGATCTTCGGCGCGCCGGTCACCGAGCCCCCGGGCAGCAGGGCCTGCAGGAGCTCGAGGGTCGAGTGGTCGGGGGAGAGCAGGCCCTCCACGTGGGTGACGAGGTGCTGCACCGGACCGCTGACCAGCCGCTCGAAGAGCTGGCGCGGCCGCACGCTGCCCGGCCGGCAGACCCGGCCCAGATCGTTGCGGACCAGATCGACGATCATGATGTGCTCGGCCCGCTCCTTCGGGTCGCGGCGCAGGCGCTCGAAGCGGCGGCGGCGCTCGGCGTCGCTCCCCTCGTTGGCGCAGGTCCCCTTGATCGGCGCCGAGACCGCCACGCCGGTGGCCGGCTCGTACTCGACGAGCAGCTCGGGGCTGGCCGAGGCGATGACCCGATCCCCCGCGTCGAGGTAGCCGGCCCGGAGGGGCAGCTCGCCCGCGCCCACCAGCCGCTCGAAGAAGGCCAGGGGGTCGCCCTCCCAGCGGGCGCGGTGGGCGGTGGTGAGGTTGAGCTGGTAGTAGCGGCCGGCGGCCAGCGCCTCCTGGATCCGCGCGAAGCGCTCGGCGTAGGCGGCCTCGTCGAGATCGCGCCGGGCCGCCCCCTCGCTCTGCCCGGCGGGCACCGGCGGCGCCCCGCCGAGGAGGGAGAGGAGGGCCTCGCGGGCCTCTGGCTCGCCCCGGGGGCGGGGCGCGGCCTCACCCGGCCGCAGCTCCAGCCAGGCCCGGTAGCGGTGGGCCAGCAGGCGGGGGACCGACTCGCCCGGCGGCGCCTCTCCCCCGCCCGGCACGAGGGCGCGCCCGGCCTCGTAGGAGAGGGCCAGGCACCAGAGGTCCCCGGAGGAGCGATCCGCCAGGATCCCCTCGAGGGCCGGCAGCACGGCCTCGCCGGCCTCCACCCGCAGGGTCTCGGCGGGATCGCAGGAGAGGAGGGTGATCGGCCCTTCCTGGAGCAGCAGCGCGCCGGGGCGGCCCGCCAGCGCGCGCAGCGCTCCCCGGGGGCTCGGCTCCAGGGTGGAGCCTCCTTCGGACTGGGCGGGCGCGCTCACGGGCCGCGCATCATACACCTTCACCTCCGAGGTGACCTCCGGGGCGGTCCGGGCTAGGTTGCCGGGCGAATTTGACGGCTCTCGCGGTCCCGGAACGTCCCGGGGCGGCGCAGATCCGAAGGAGATCCCCGTGCTCGTCACCCGCATCGTCGCCCTGCTCTCCCTCGCCCTCCTCCTCACGGCCTGCCCCGATCCGAAGCGCAGCGCCGCCGGCCTCGAGAAGAAGGAGCCCCCCGCCGCCCGCGGCGCGCACTCGCCGGCGCTGCCCACCGCCGGTGAGGACCCTGCGAGCGTCGTCGCCAAGATCGGCGAGCGGAAGGTCACCCTCGGCGAGGTCGACGAGCTGGCGATGGCCGAGCTGGTCGGCGCCGAGCGCGAGTTCCAGCGCAAGAAGTTCGAGATCCGGGTGTCCGTGCTGGAGGAGCTGCTGGTGAAGGAGCTCCTCGACGCCGAGGCCAAGAAGCGCGGGCTGAAGGACATGGAGGCCCTCGTCGAGGCCGCCGTCGAGAAGGGGACGCCCCTGCCCGGCGACGAGGAGGTCGCCGCCTTCTGGGAGAAGGCCAAGAGCGACCCCCGGATGGGCGCCGCGAGCTTCGAGGACGTGAAGCCCCAGATCGTCGGCTTCCTCCACCAGCAGAAGAAGCAGGAGGCCTTCGGCAAGCTCGTCGAGTCGCTCCGCGACGGGGCCGACGTGCAGATGATGCTCCTGCCCCCGCGGATCCAGGTCGAGGCCAAGGGTCCTCAGACCGGGAAGGACGACGCGCCGATCACCATCGTCGAGTGGTCCGACTTCGAGTGCCCCTACTGCAGCCGCGCCGAGCCGGTCGTGCAGCAGGTGCGCACGATCTACGGCGAGAAGGTGCGCGTGCTCTTCCGCCACTTCCCGCTGCCCTTCCACGCCAACGCCGGCAAGGCGGCCGAGGCGGCGGCCTGCGCCGACGACCAGGGCAAGTTCTGGAAGATGCACGAGGTGCTCTTCGCCAACCAGAAGGCCCTCCAGGTGGAGCAGCTGAAGATCCACGCCCGCACCATCGAGGGGATGGACGCCGAGAAGTTCGACGCCTGCCTCGACAGTGGCGAGAAGGCGAAGCTGGTCGAAGAGGATCTGGCGGCCGGCAAGGCCGTGGGCGTGACCGGCACCCCGGCCTTCTTCGTCAACGGCATCGAGCTCTCCGGCGCCCAGCCGCTGGAGAAGTTCAAGGAAGTCATCGATCGCGAGCTGGCCGCGCTCGAGACCAAGTAGCCCTCGCGCCTCAACCAACGAACCCGAAGAGAGATCGCCCGAAATGCGCCTGACCCGCAGCTTCGTCCCCACCCTGAAGGAGGCACCCAGCGACGCCGTGGTGCCCAGCCACATCCTCCTGGTGCGCGCCGGCTTCATCCGCCAGCTCGCCGCCGGCATCTACTCGATGCTGCCGCTCGGCTGGCGGGTGATGCGCAAGATCGAGAAGATCGTGCGCGAGGAGATGGACGGCATCGGCGCGCAGGAGTTCCACCTGCCGGCGATCCACCCCCGGGAGATCTGGGACGACTCCGGCCGCTGGGACGTGATGGGGCCGAACATGTTCCGGCTGCAGGATCGCGGCGGCCGTGACCTCTGCCTCGGCATGACCCACGAGGAGGTCTTCACCGAGATCGCCCGCAAGGAGCTGCGCTCGTACCGGGACCTGCCGCAGGTCTGGTACCAGATCCAGACCAAGTTCCGGGACGAGCCGCGGCCCAAGGCCGGCCTCTTGCGGGTGCGCGAGTTCACCATGAAGGACGCCTACTCCTTCGACGTGGAGGCCGCCGGCCTCGACGTGGCCTACGACGCCCAGCGCGACGCCTACAAGCGGATCTTCGAGCGCTGCGGCCTGACCTACCACATGGTGCAGGCCTACTCCGGCGCCATGGGCGGCCGGGAGTCGGCCGAGTTCATGGTCGAGACCGACGCCGGTGAGGATCTGGTCGCCGCCTGCGATGCCTGCGACTACGCCGCCAACACCGAGAAGGCCGTGGGGCACCTGCCCGAGCCGGGGGATCCCGACGCCTGCCCCGAGCCGGAGAAGTTCGCGACCCCGGGTCTCGAGACCATCGACCAGCTGGCCGAGGCCTTCCCCGAGGTGGCCCCGCCCGACCGGCAGATCAAGACCCTGATCTACCGGGTCGAGGACGACCTGCGGATCTTCCTCCTGAGGGGCGATCACGAGCTCAACGAGGCCAAGCTCGCCGGCGCCACCGGCACCGAGGTCTTCCGGCCCGCCACCCGCGAGGAGATCGTCGAGGCCCTCGGCGCCGAGCCGGGCTCCCTCGGCGGGGTGAAGTTCGACAAGCTGCCCATCACCGCCGACACCTGCCTGAAGGGCCGCCGGGACATGGTCACCGGCGCCAACGAGACCGGCTTCCACCTCAAGCACGTGGACGTGGCCCGGGACATCCCGGTGAAGGCCTTCGCCGACCTGCGCACGGTGACCGCCGGCGAGGGCTGCCCCCAGTGCGAGGAGGGCAAGCTGCGGATCTTCAAGGCCCTGGAGATCGGCCACATCTTCAAGCTCGGCACCCGCTACAGCGAGTCGATGGGCGCCACCATCCTCGACCACGATGGCAAGGAGCTGCCCATCGTCATGGGCTCCTACGGCATCGGCGTCGGGCGGATCCTGGCCTCGGCGGTGGAGCTCCACCACGACGAGGACGGCATCCGCTGGCCGGCGGCGATCGCCCCGGCGCAGGTGCACATCGCGCCCCTGCAGATGAAGGACGACGCGGTGAGGGAGAAGGGCGAGGAGCTCTACCAGGCCTTCACCGCCGCGGGCCTCGAGGCCATCCTCGACGACCGGGAGGAGCGGGCCGGCGTGAAGTTCAAGGACGCCGACCTCCTCGGCGTGCCCTGGCGGATCGCCATCGGCAAGCGGGGCCTGGACGAGGGCGTGGTCGAGCTGAAGGCCCGCGCCGGCAGCGAGGTCGAGAAGGTCGACGCCTCCCCCGAGGCGCTGGTGGCCCTCCTGAAGGAGCGGCTCGCCTCGTGAGGCCCGAGGAGCGGACGATCGTCGCCCTCGACTTCGATCGGGGCGAGCCCGCGGTGGCCCTGGCCGGGAAGCTGGCGGGCAAGGTCGGCGGGGTGAAGGTGGGCCTCGAGCTCTACCTCTCCGAGGGCCAGCAGATCGTCCGCGAGCTCGGGGCCGCCGGGCACCGCATCTTCCTGGACCTCAAGCTGCACGACATCCCCAACACCGTGGCGGGCGCCGCCCGGGTCGCCGGCTCCCTCGGGGTCTGGCTGCTCACCGTGCACGCCTCGGGCGGCGAGGCCATGGTCCGCGCCGCCGTCGAGGCCGCGGCCGAGGGGGCCGCCGCGGTGGGCGAGGAGCCGCCGAGGATCATGGCGGTCACCGTGCTGACCTCCCTCTCGGACGACGACCTCGGCGCCCTGGGAGTGGAGGGCGGCGCCACCGAGACCGCCCTGCGCTGGGCGCGCCTCGCCCGGGGCGCGGGCGCCGCGGGCGTCATCTGCTCGCCGCGGGAGGCCGCCGCCATGCGGGAGGCGCTCGGGGCGGACGCGCTGATCGTCACCCCGGGCGTCCGGCCGCCGGGCAGCGCCGTCGGCGATCAGGCCCGGGTGGCCACCCCCGCCGAGGCCGTGGCCGCCGGGGCCGACCACCTCGTCGTGGGCCGGCCGATCCGCGCCGCCGAGGATCCGGTGGCGGCGGCCGAGGCCATCGCCGCGAGTCTCTGATAAAAAGAACCCCTCGACCCTCGAACCCTCGCCTGGGGGAGAACACCATGAAGAGAGCCCTGTTCGCCCTGCTCGTCCTCTCGCTCACCGCCGCCTGTCCCGGCGAGAAGAAGCCGGAGGCCGGTGACCTCGAGCCCCTCGCCTTCGACCCCTCGGCGACGCCGCCCCCGCCGCCGGCGCCGCCCAAGCCCGCGCCGGCGCCCGTCGTGGCCGCCGCCCCGGCGGCCGAGGTGAACACCTGCTGCGTCTTCTCCGACGGGAACCGCATGAAGGGGCTCACCGCCGAGGAGTGCAAGGAGAGCGCCGGCACCTTCGATCCGAAGTGTGACGCGAAGCTCGCCGAGCCCCCCGCCGCGGAGGCCGCCCCCGGTGAGGCGGGTGCCAGCGAGGAGCCCTGCTGCACCTTCCCCAATGGGATGATGCGCCGGGGCGTGCCGCAGGAGGCCTGCGACGCCGCGAAGGGCGTCTACAGCCTCGACTGCGACGACGATCAGGACAGCGAGTAGGGGCCGCTAGTCCACGATCGCGCCCAGCCAGTCCGGCTCGCCGGGCGCGGCCTCTTCTTCGGCGACGGCCGGGGCCGTCGCCGGGGCGGGCCGCAGCAGCGCCCGGGCGTAGGCCGAGTCGGGGTAGTCGCGCAGCAGCCGGTTGCGCGCCCCCGCGTCACCGCCCGCCCGTGCCCAGCGGTAGAGCACGAGGTCGGGGGCGTGGGGCTGGAGGAGGGTGGTCACGGCCTTGCCGAGGGTTGCGGGCGCCCGCCGCGGTGAGAGGGTGGAGCGCCAGCGCTCGATGGGGCCCGCCGGCTCCACCAGCCGAAGATCCACCGCCAGCACCTTGCCGAGGCGCTCGACCCGCAGGTCGAGGATGAGCCGGCCCCTCACCGCTGGCAGGCTCGCGCGCACGCAGCCCAGGTCGGCCCGGCAGGGCGCACCCAGGGGCTCGAGCTGATCACCGTCGATGAGCCGGAAGTGGCGCAGCCCGGCGATGGACTCTCGCAGCTCGCGCTCGAGCTGGGTCAGCTCGGCCGCGCTCACGCCCTCGCCGCCGTGGATGGGCAGCAGGACCAGCGGGGTGGGCTCGGGCGTGGCGAGGGCCGGCGCGGCGAGGAGGGAGGGGAGCGCGAGGAGGACGAGGAGGGATCGCATGGTCGCTCCTCCTAGAACTCGTAGGCGAGGCCGAGGGCGAGGCCCAGCCCGCCGAACTGCGCCCCGCGGGCCTGGTAGGAGAGCTGGGGCTGGAGCTCGACCGAGGTGCCCAGGGGGATCTCGGCCCGGTAGGCGAGGCGCACCGCCGAGAGCCCGTTGAGGGGCCAGCTGGTGACCTCCACCTGCGCGGCCATCGGCACCTGCGGCACCGTGGCCCAGTGCAGCTCGAGCCCGGTCTGGGTTCCGACCCGGGCGACGTGGCCGGCCCAGAGCCGCAGGTGGGTGCCGGGGTCGCGGCCGATGCGCAGCTCGCCCCGCGCGCCGCCGGTGAAGCGCTCGGCGTTGGCGCCGAGGACGAGGCGCCCGGTCAGCCCGAAGTACTCGTGGAGGGCGAAGGCCACCTCGCCGAAGCCGTAGTCGAAGCCGGCGTCGAGCCCGACCAGGGGGCCGCTGTCGAGGCCGCCCTGGACCCCCTTGGCCCGCAGCCGGACGCCGCCCACCCGGATGCTGTCGAGGGCGCCGACGAAGCGGTAGGTGAAGTCGAGCTGGATCTGGAAGTAGTTGTCCGGCAGCGGGTCGGCCGTGG
This sequence comes from Deltaproteobacteria bacterium, assembly GCA_029210625.1. NCBI lineage: Bacteria > Pseudomonadati > Myxococcota > Myxococcia > Deltaproteobacteria bacterium. Next base: position 10,777 of record JARGFU010000013.1, read on the forward strand.
GGACGGCCCGCCGGCCGAAGTCCACGTACTCGACCATCGCGTTGGCCCGGGAGCGGTTGCCCTGGAGGGCCTCGAGGCGACGCTCGTGGAGGCGCTCGTCCTGGCTCTGGCGGACCCGCACCCGGAAGGGCGCCTCGGCGCTGGCGAACTGCGGCCCCGCGTAGGGCCCCGACTCTCCCGCCAGGTAGTACTCGACGCCGGGCACCTTCACCGCCTCGGCCGGGATCCGGGCCAGGAAGTCACCCGCGGGCACCCGCCCGAAGGGCAGGGTCTGGTACTCCGCCTCACCGATCCGGCGCCAGTGGAGGCGCAGCTCGGTGACCGCGGCGGCGTCGGTGGCGCCGAGCTCGATCTCGATCGCCTGCTCGGGCTCCTGGTGGTGGGGCGGGACGTGGATCAGCCGCGCCGCGGGCGCCTCCTCGGCGCGGGCGAGCCCGGGCAGCGCCCCGAGGGCGAGGCCGGCGGCGAGGAGCAGGATGGTCTTCTTCGCTTGCATGAGCTTCATCGTCGTCTCCTTCACCAGTTGAAGACGGTGGACACGCCGGCCGAGAGGCCGCCGTGGTTGATGTTGCGCAGGCCGTAGCCCACCTGCCCGCCGAGCTCGAACCAGGGGGTGAACTCGTAGCGAGCCTCGTAGATCAGCCGCACCCCGATGTCGCTCTCGACCACCGGGTGGGTGGTCACCTCGACCCGGCCGCTCATCGGCATCCGGGGCACGGTGTCCCAGGAGAGCTGCAGCAGGTAGGTCTCGCCGAGGCCGCCGATGGAGAGCGCGCCCAGCTGGAGGTTCGTGCCCTCCTCCCGGCCGAGGCGAAGGCGGAACTGTCCGCCGCCCGCCATGCCGCCCCGGTCGATGCCGACCAGGCCGCGGGCGATCATGCCGACGTAGGGGGAGAAGTGGAACTCGAGCTCGGTGTAGCCGAAGTTGAAGCCGACGACCTCGGTGACGTCCTCGAAGTCGGTGGTGGGGTCGCCGTCGGCGGCCTCGATGGCCTGGGTGTCGCCGCCGCGGCCGTGGTAGCCGCCGTAGCCGGCGCGGATGGAGTGGAAGACCAGCGCGCCCTCCCCGCTGCCGGCCCGGGCGCGGATCCGGTAGAGGAAGTCGGCGGTGAAGTGCGAGTACCGGTCGGCGTTCTCGAAGCGGTAGAAGTCGACGTACTCGTAGGCGAGGCGCACCGAGGAGCGGCCCGAGCGGTCGGGCGCGATGGGCGCCTTGTGTACCGCCAGCCGGGTCGAGCCGCGCTCGCCCACCGCCGTGTCGACCTCGTCCCCCTCGAGCTGCAGGGAGACCTGCCAGTCCATCGAGGGCGTCCTGACCTCGCTGGCCGGGATCTCGGCGACGTAGGTCGAGGCGCCGATCGGGTGCATCCGGGCGAGCTTCAGCTCCTCCTCCCCGGTGGCGCGGTAGTGGAGGAGGGCGCCGCTGACCTTCTCCGGGCGATCCACCGTCAGGCTCACCGGGACCGGCTCCCCCTCGGTGGCGACGGGCGCGGCCCGGGCGAGGGTCTCACCGGCCGGCGCCTCGATGCGGTGGCGGACCTCCGAGAGCTGCCCGCGGAGCACCTTCAGGGACTCGAGCTCGCGCTGCGCGGGTCCGGCCAGATCCGAGTCGGGGTGCTCGCGCAGGAAGGCCTGCCAGGCCAGCTCGCGCCGCGTCAGATCGCCCTCGGCGGCAGCGGCGAAGGCGCGGCGGAAGGCCTGGCCGTCCGGTCCGAGGCTGGGCCGCTCCGGGGGCGGGGGCGGGCACTCCAGGCGAGGAGGCGCCTCGGTGACCGGGGCGCCGAGGGGCACGGCCGGCGTGGCGACCGCCACGAGCGGGAGCGCCTCGGCCGGGGCCGGCGCGGGCGCGGGGGGGCGGGGGCCGAGGGTGACCCGATCGCCCAGGGAGAGGAGGGTGGCCACGCTGGGCTCGACCTCGAGGCGGGCGAGCTGCTCCCCCGCCTCGGCGATGGTGCCGCTCGCGACGAAGAAGCGATCCTCGAGGGTGTCGCCGGTCTTCGGATCGGGGACGCGCAGGACGCGGAAGAGGGAGACCTCCCGACCCGGGACCCCACCGCGCCGCCGGCCGAGATCGACGTAGACCTCCGGACCCTCGATGCGGAGGATCTGCCCCTCCGCCACCGCGCCCTCGGCGTCCGCGGCGCCCGGCAGCGCCAGCAGTGAGAGGACGAGCAGGGCTCCCGCCCAACGACCACCCGCCCTCGAACACACCCCTACCGTCTTCCCGACCATGGGATCTCCTCCACCCTTGCTGGTTCACAGCCCGTCGCGTCACCCCGCGGTGACGCCGGCTCCAGCCAATGCAGTGGTCAGGCCAATCCCTCCGGTGGGTGGATCGGGCCGCCAGAGGCCGAATCCGGGCTTCTGGGTCGGTTCGGGGTGCCACCCGGCGCACGCACCCGGGTAGGGCGCGTGGCGGTCGGCGGCCCCCGGGGGGGGGCGCTCTAGAAGAGCGCCGAGGAGGACAGACAGGCCATCATGACCAGGGCGTAGACGTTGATCCGGCCGAAGGCCCGGCCGGCGTCGCCGCGCTGGAGGGGGGCGCTGCCCAGCAGGCGCAGGGAGCGCAGGGCGAGCCAGACCGAGGCCACGATCAGCACCACCTGCAGCACGGGGGCCAGCGGTGAGAAGGCGGCCACGGCCACCGCCACGCCGGCCACGGCCGTGGAGAGGCTCCACAGGGCCGTCAGGCGCGCCAGGCGCTCGCGGCCCAGCTTCGTGCTGAGGGAGGGGAGCCCGGCGTCGGTGTACTGCTCACCGAACATCAGCAGCAGCAGCCAGAAGTGGGGCACCTGCCAGAGGAAGAAGAACACCGCCACCAGGCCGATGTAGGGGTCGAGCAGGCTGCCACCGGCGGCGACGAAGCCGATGAGGGGTGGCAGGGCGCCGATCACGGCGCCGGGGATGACGGCGAAGGCGGTGACGCGCTTGAGGGGCGTGTAGACCGCGTTGTAGCAGAGCAGCGCCGCCACCCCGAGGAGGGCGGCGAGGTTGCCGTGTTGCGGGATGGAGGCCAGCAGGGCCAGGCCGCCGAGGGAGAGCAGGACCGCGAGGTAGAGCGCCCCGGCGCGGCTGATGCGCCCGCCGGGGATGGGGCGCTGCGCCGTGCGCTTCATGCGCGCGTCGACCCGGGCGTCCTGCACGTGGTTGAGGGCGGAGGCGCCCGCCGAGAGCACGAAGGTCCCCAGCAGCGCCCAGAGGAGGCTCTCCCCCCAGGCGGCGGCCGGCCCCAGCAGGAAGCCGGTGACCGTCGTCAGCGTCACCATGATCGTGATGCGGACCTTGGTGAGCTCGGCCAGGAGCGCCAGGGCCCTCCTCACCGGGCCGGGCCGGGTCGCGCTCTGCTCCGACCGGCTCACGGCTTCGACTCCGCGGCCACCAGCTCCATGGCGCGCTCCAGCGGGAGGGTCTTCTGCACCGGCGCCACCTGGTCCAGCGACAGCTCCTTGATGAGGGCCGCCCAGGCCTCCGACGTGTCCTCGGGCTTCTGCGGCGCGAAGCCCTGCACGTACTTGGCCAGGGCGATCTTCTGCCAGGAGCTCAGGTTGGGGTAGGCGGCCATGGGGGTCCCGGGGACGCCGGCATGCAGGGTGCGAAACACGTCCACCTCGGCCGGGCTGCGCTTCCAGCCCTCGGCCTGGGTGAAGTTGCGCGCCACGCCGGGCATGCCGCTGCCGTCGCCGGCGGGCCCGTGGCAGGAGACGCAGAAGGTCTTGTAGAGCGGCTCGGCCTTGGCCAGCAGGGCGGCCTCGCTGCGCCAGTCCTCCGCGTCGGCGACGGGCGGCACGACGTCCTCGAGCTGCACCGGGCGGTTCTGCTCGGCCTTTCGCTCCAGGATCCAGTCCTCGTAGGCCTGCTCGGAGACCACCCGCAGGCGGCTGATCATCTTCGAGTGATCCTTGCCGCAGAACTCCGCGCAGAAGATGTGCGACTCCCCCTCCTCCTCGGGCAGGAACCACATCCAGCTCTTCTTGCCGGGCACCACGTCCTCCTTCACCCGGAACTCGGGGAGGAAGAAGCTGTGCAGGACGTCACCGGCGGGGGCCTGCAGCTTCAGCTTCACGGCGCGTCCCACCGGCACCACCAGCTCGGTGGTGTCCACCTTCTCCTCGGCGTAGTGGAAGCTCCAGACCCAGCGCTGCCCGGTCACCTCCACGATGAGCGGGTTCTCCGGCTCCGCGCGCATGAGGGCGAAGCCGTCATAGGCGACGAAGAACATCCAGCCGACGATGATGGTGGGCACGACCGACCAGGTGATCTCCAGCCAGAGGTGGCCGTCGTTCTGCGAGGTGACCGTGCTCCTGGAGCGCCGGAAGCGCACCACGAAGAAGACCATGACGGCGGTGATGGCCAGCAGCAGCAGCAGCGAGGTGCCGCCGATGAGGAGCATGGCCCGGTCGACGGCGCGGGCGATTTCCGAGGTCTCAGAAGAGAACATGGCTCACCTGAAGGAGTAGTCGACGAAGATGAGGCCGAGGGAGATCCCCAGGAACCCCAGGGCGGCCACGATCATGAACACGTAGAGGGGCCGCTCGTAGCGCACGTGCATGAAGTAGAGGGTCACCAGCCCGGCCTTGACGGAGGCGATGATGACCGCCGCCAGGACGGTGATGTTTCCGAGGGCCAGGTAGGAGACCCCCACCGTGGCGGCCGTGAGGAAGAGGAGGGCGCCCCAGACCTTCACGTAGAGGTCGTTGCTGACCACCGCGCCGTGTTCTTGGCTGTCCACAGTCACTCCGAGCTCAGTGGATGAGATAGAAGAGGGGGAAGAGGTAGATCCACACCAGGTCCACCAGGTGCCAGTACAACCCCGCGTTCACGAGGAAGTCCGGGCGCGCGGCCGAGGTGGTGCCGCGCTGCACGCGGCGCATGGCCAGGAGGAGCACCCCCGCGCCGATGACCACGTGCAGGGCGTGCAGGCCGGTCATGGCGAAGTAGAGCCCGAAGTAGATCTGCTCGCCCACGGGCTTCAGGAGCATGGTCTCCGAGGACGGGTAGATGTCGTGGCCGATCTTGGCGCTCCACTCGAAGGCCTTGATGACGCAGAAGACGCCCGCCATCGCCAGGGTGGCCAGGAGGGCCTGCACCGCGCGCTTCTTGTCGCCGCGCTCCAGCGCGCCGATGCCGAGGGCCACCGCCAGGCTGCTGGTGAGCAGGACGATGGTGTTGACGGTCCCCATCACGCGGTTGAGCTCGGCGCCGGCGTGGGCGAACTCCACGGGGTAGGTCTCGCGGTAGACCGCGTAGACGATGAAGAGCGCCCCGAAGAGCAGGACCTCGGTGAAGAGGAAGAGCCACATGCCGATCCGGTTGGCGGCCGGATCGTAGTGGGCGTGGACGGCGGCTTCCGAGCTCATGCCGAGACCTCCACCGGGTATTCGTAGGCGCCGCGGCTCAGGTCCGGGGCGCCGTGGAAGTTGAGGACCGGGGGCGGCGTGGCGGTGCGCCACTCGAGGGTGGCGCCACCCCAGGGGTCGTCGGCGGCCCGCGTCTCGCGGCGCAGTGACCACACCAGGTTGCCGAAGGCGAGCAGGAGCGAGCCCGCCATGACCCAGGAGCCCACGGTGGAGAGCTGGTGGAGGCTCGCGAACTCCTCGACGTAGAAGGCGTAGCGCCGCGGCATGCCGAGGCCGCCCGCGATGAAGAGGGGGATGTAGGTGAGGTTGAAGCCGATGAAGAAGAGCACCGCGGCCACGGTGGCCGTGCGCGCGTTGTACATGCGGCCGAAGATCTTCGGCCACCAGTAGTGCAGGCCCGCGATGAAGATGACGCCGGTGCCGCCGAACATCGTGTAGTGGAAGTGCGCCACGACGTAGGAGGTGTCGTGCAGGTGCACGTCCAGGGAGAGGCTGGCCACGGTGAGGCCGGTGAGGCCGCCGATGGCGAAGAGGAAGATGAACATCAGGGCCCAGAGCATGGGCGGCGCCAGCTGCACCGAGCCGCGGTACATGGTGGCGAGCCAGTTGAAGACCTTGATGGCGCTGGGGACCGCCACCAGGAAGGTCAGGGCGCTGAAGACGATGCGCGCCACGTCGGCCATGCCTGCCGTGAACATGTGGTGCGCCCACACCAGGGAGCCGATGCCGGCGATGGCCATCGACGAGAAGACGATGAACTTGTAGCCGAAGATGGTCTTGCGGCTGAAGGTGGGGATGATCTCCGAGACCACGCCCATGGCCGGCAGGATCATGATGTAGACGGCCGGGTGGGAGTAGATCCAGAAGAGGTGCTGGTAGAGCACGGGATCGCCGCCGCGGGCCGGATCGAAGATGGGGATGCCCAGGTAGCGCTCCATGAGCACCATGATGAGGGTGATGCCCACGACCGGCGTGGCCAGGATCTGCACCCAGCCCGTGGCGTAGAGGCTCCAGGTGAAGAGGGGCATCTGGAACCAGCCCATCTCCTTGGCGCGGAGCCGGTGCACGGTGGTCACGAAGTTCAGGCCCGTGAGGATGGAGCTCCACCCCAGGACGAAGGCCGCCAGCATGGGGACGACGACGTTGGCGTCGGTGTTGACCGAGTAGGGGACGTAGAAGGTCCAGCCGGTGTCAACGCCGCCGCCGAGGACGGCGACGAGCGCCAGGATGCCGCCCGCGACGTAGAAGTACCAGGAAGCCAGGTTCAGCCGCGGGAAGGAGACGTCCTCGGCGCCGATGAGGATCGGCAGGAAGAAGTTGCCGAAGACCGCCGGGATGCCGGGGATGATGAAGAGGAAGATCATCACCACGCCGTGGAGGGTCAGGAGCCGGTTGTAGATCTCGCCCGGATCCTCGAGGCCCAGCAGCGCTCCCACCGGCGCCAGCACGCCGGCCTCGGGATCGAAGAGGTGCAGCCGGAAGGTGAGCGCCAGCAGGACGGCGAAGGTGAAGAAGAACATCATCCCCGCGAGGTAGAGCAGGGCGATGCGCTTGTGGTCGGTGGTGGTGAGCCAGGACCAGAGGCCGCGCTCGGCGTTGAGGTAGCTGGTGTCGGTGGTGGCGTCGGCGGACATCACTTCAGTCTCCATTCGCCAGGGGCGGGTGGGGCGCGGGGACGGCGAGCCGCGGGCCCGGGCGCGCGTCGCCGTCCTCGCGGCGCTCGCCGTCTCGGCGCTTGCGGGTGACCAGGTAGATGCCGAAGCCGAAGGCGAAGAGCATCGTCACCGCGAGGATGATGCGGTTGGTGCGCAGCACGTAGGCGCGACCGACCGGGTCGTAGGCGAAGCACAGCTGCTGGATCTTGCGCATGAGGGGCCGCGGCCGGCCCACGGCGGCGTCCTCCACCGCCATGCGGACGTCCAGGGGGTTGAACTGCTGGCCGTGGAGGTACCGGCAGATCTTGCCCTCGGGGGAGAGGAAGACCACCACCCCGGGGTGGTTGAAGCCCTGGCCGTCCTCGGTGCGCGTGTAGTTGAAGCCCACCGCCTGGGTGATGCGGTCGATGGACGCCTGATCGCCAGTGAGGAAGCGCCACTCCTCCGGCTCGGGCGCGGTCTTCTTCATGCGGCGGAGGGTGGCGTCGCGCTTGAGGCGCGCCAGCTCCGGCGTGTCACCGGGGTCGAAGCTCACGGTGACGAGGCGGTAGGCCTCACCCACGTCGAGGCCGGCGTTGTCGGCGGCCTTCGAGAGGTCCTGCAGGAGGGGCGAGCAGATGCCGGTGCAGCGGTAGAAGACCAGCGAGAGGGCCACCGGGCGATCCATGAGCTCGCCCAGGCGCACGGGCTGCCCCTCCTCGTCGACGAGCACGACGTCGGCGATGTCGGCGACCTCGCCCAGGCGCTCGTCGACGCCCACGGCCGGCGCGGCCAGGGCCGGCGCGGCCTGCGAGGCGAGGAGGATGAAGAGGGGCAGTGCGGAGCGCATGGTCGGCCTCTAGAGGTGGATGTAGCGCCTCGACGCCTCGAGGAGCGGGTCGCCCACGGGCATCGGGGGGTGCTTCTTCAGGAAGCGCGCGATCTGGTGCAGGACGAGGCCGCCCAGGAGGAGGACCGGCCCCAGCATCAGCAGCGGGCGCAGCGCGCCGCTCACCAGGAGGGCGTCGGGGACGTTGGCGTCCATCTGCGGCGCGATGAGCCAGTAGAGGTCGACGGCCTGCCCCACCAGCAGCATGAGCGACACGGGCACCAGGACCCGCGGGTTGGTCTTGGAGGGCCGCGGCAGCAGGAGCAGGAAGGGGAGCACGAAGCGCAGGAGGGCGAGCACCACCGAGAGGACGAGCCACCCGCCGGTCGTGCGCTGCTCGTAGTAGAAGGTCTCCTCCGAGAGGTTCCCGTACCAGATGAGCATGAACTGGCTGAAGGCGATGTAGGCCCAGAAGCAGACGAAGGCGAAGAGGAGCACGCCCAGGCTGTAGAGCTGATCGTCGCGGATCCACCCCTCGCCGAGGCGGCCGGAGCGCTTCATCCAGACGACGGCGAGGGTGATGGCCGCCAGGGACGAGCTGAACATCCCGGCGAAGACGTAGACGCCGAACATGGTCGAGAACCACTTCGGCGAGAGGCTCATCAGCCAGTCGATGCCGGCGAAGGTGATGGTGACCCCGAAGAGCGCCACCAGGGCCGAGGACCAGCGCCGCAGGCGCAGGGTGGCCTCGGCGCCCACTTTGCCCTGGTCCTGGGCCAGGGAGGTACCCACGAAGAGCCGCTCGAAGAAGAGCCAGAGGGCGAAGAAGAGCACCGCCCGGATCACGAAGAAGGGCAGGTTGAGGTAGGGCGACTTCTCGTGCAGCAGGTGGTCGCTCGCCATCAGCTCGGCGTCGGCCCAGGGGAAGAGGTGGAAGCGGTCGTGCAGCAGGGCGAAGGCCAGCACCGGCACGAAGAGGAGCGCCACCAGCCAGAGCGGCGAGGAGAGCATCTCGGGGACGCGCCGGAGGACCACGGACCAGCGAGCGTGGGTGAGGTGCTGCAGGCCCACGAAGAGCAGGCTGCCCACGACGATGCTCCACACCAGGGCGTAGCCCCAGAGGTAGCCGTAGCCCACGGCCACCAGGCCGCCGTCGGCCAGCAGCGCCAGCAGGGTCAAGGTCAGGCCCACGCCCGCCAGCGCGATGCCGCCGCGCCCGAGGCCCGGGCTGCCCTTGGCGGCCGGCAGGGGTTCGTTCTTCGTCGCCTTCATCAGGGCAGATCCTCGGGCTGGGGGGTCTCGGAACGCTGGAGGGCGTGCAGGAACTGGATCACCTGCCACCGCTCCTGCTCGTCGAGCTTGCTGGCGTAGGAGGGCATGTTCCCCTTGCCCCGCGTGAGGATGTGGAAGAGGGCCCCGTCGGCGTAGCCGCGGGCCTTGTCGGTGTGCAGCGAGGGCGGCGCCGGGAAGCGCTCGGGCCCGATGACGCTGCCGTCGCCGTGTCCGCGGTCGCCGTGGCAGACCTTGCAGTAGATGCCGTAGATCTTCTGGCCCTCGCGCATGTCCTCGACGCTGACGGGAAGGGGGCTCACCAGCAGCTCTCCGGCTTGCGCCGCCCCCTGCTCGTCGGCGGGGAGGTGCAGGAGGGAGTAGGGCCGCGGCTGCTCCCGCGCCACGGTGCCGGGGACGGGGTCCCGGGCCACCAGCTGGCCCACGCCGGCCGCGTCGAAGCGCCGGCCGTAGGTCATCTGGGCCTTGCCCTTGGGCTGGGCGGCCATGCCGTTGAAGAACTCGACGAAGGGCAGCGCCACCAGGCCCACCGGGATCACGAAGGCCAGGATCACCGGCACCAGCAGCGCCGCCTTGAAGAGGTTGGGCGACCAGCGGGGCTCGAGGCCCGCCAGGAGATCGTAGAAACGCTTCATAGCAGTGGCTCGTCGTCCTGACGCTCCACCAGCGGGCGGACGTCCTCGCAGCCGCTGCGCTCCAGCAGCTCGCGGGCCCGGGCCTCGTCGTAGCTCGGGTCGTCGGCGTGGAGCACCACGGCGAAGCGATCCGAGGAGACCAGGCGCGCCACGTCGCTGTCGTGCAGCGGCGAGTGCCAGCGCCCGAGGCGGCCCATCCAGAAGAGAGACCCCACGGCGGCGAGGGCCGAGAAGAGGACGAAGACCTCGAACATGATGGGCACCAGGGCCGGCCAGGGGATGAAGGGCTTGCCGCCGATGTTGGTGGGGTACTGGTAGGAGCCCACGCCCACCTGCAGGGCGATCGCGCAGAGGAAGCCGATGCCGCCGAAGGTGAGGGCGACCCTGGACAGCTTCGAGGGGCGCAGGGCCATCGCGCCGTCGAGGCCGTGCACCGGGTAGGGCGTGTGGCAGTCCCAGCGGCTGTAGCCCGCGTCGCGCACGGCGGCGGCGGCGCTCATCAGATCGTTCACGTCGTCGAAGAGGCCGACGGTGCCCACGACGCGCTCGCTGCTCTCTGTGTTCGGGGTGGTCATCTCGCGTCTCCTAGTGCTGCGGCTGCGAGCCCGGCAGCAGGGCCTTCATCTCGGTGCTGGCCACGGTGGGGAGCAGCCGGCAGAAGATGAGCATCAGCGTGAGGAAGATGCCGAAGCTGCCGACCATCAGGCCGGCGTCCACCAGGGTGGGCTTGAACATGCCCCAGCTGCTGGGCAGGTAGTCGCGGTGCAGGCTGGTGATGACGATGACGAAGCGCTCGAACCACATGCCCACGTTCACCAGCAGCACGATGGGGTACATCAGCCACACGTTGCGGCGGACCTTCTTGATCCACAGGAACTGCGGCACGACCACGTTGCAGATGACCATGGTCCAGTAGGCCCAGGCGTAGGGCCCCAGGGCGCGGTTGAGGAAGACGTAGCGCTCGGCGGCCACGCCCGAGTACCAGGCCGTGAAGAACTCCATCGCGTAGGCGTAGCCGACCATCAGCGAGGTCACGATGACGATCTTGTTCATCAGCTCCACGGCGTCCGTGGTGATGATGTGCTCCAGGTGGAAGAAGCGCCGCAGGAGGATGATCAGCGTGGCCACCATCGCGAAGCCGCTGAGGATGGCGCCGGCGACGAAGTAGGGCGGGAAGATCGTCGTATGCCAGCCCGGGATCACCGAGACGGCGAAGTCGAAGGAGACGACCGAGTGCACCGAGAGCACCAACGGCGTCGCCAGACCGGCCAGCAGCAGGTAGGCCTTCTCGTAGTGCTGCCAGGCGCGGTGGGAGCCGGTCCAGCCCAGGCTCAGCAGGCCGTAGACGAGCTTGCGCAGGGGGTGCTTGGCGCGGTCGCGGGCCGTGGCCAGGTCGGGGATCAGGCCGACGTACCAGAAGAGGGCCGAGACCAGGCCGTAGGTGCCGACGGCGAAGACGTCCCACTCCAGGGGCGAGGTGAAGTTCTGGTAGATGCTCTGGCCGTTCGGGTAGGGGATCAGCCAGAACATGGCCAGCCAGGGCCGCCCGGTGTGGAGGAGCGGGAACTGCAGCGCGCAGAAGACCGCGAAGAGGGTCATGGCCTCGGCGAAGCGTGCGATGCCCGTCCGCCAGCGCTGCCGCAGGAGGTAGAGGATGGCGGAGATGAGGGTGCCGGCGTGGCCGATGCCCACCCAGAAGACGAAGTTGATGATGCCGAAGCCCCAGCCCACCGGCTGGTTGTTGCCCCAGGTGCCGATGCCGAAGAGCACCGTCCACACCAGCGACACCGCGTAGATGCCGGCCATGGCGCCGGTGATGGAGATCGCCACCCACCACCGCCGGGTGGGGAAGGACTCCATCGGGCGGAAGATGTCGTCGTCCAGCTGGCGCAGGGAGAGCTCCCCCTGCACGAGGGGGACGGGCTCCAGGGCGGCGCGCGCGCGGGACGCGGGCGCTCCGCCATCGCTCGCGGGGCTCACTGCCGGGGAGAGGGTTTCGGCGACCAGTGACATGCTCTAGTGCTCTTCGCCGCCCTCGTCGCCCGGCACGCTGGGACTCGGGTTCCGCAGCTGGGCGAGGTAGGTGACGTTGGGGTTGACGTTGAGCTCCTCGAGGACGTGGTAGCCCCGCGGGCCGGACTTCTTCTGGGCCACCTCGCTCCCGGCGTCGTTGACGTCGCCGAAGTGGATGGCCTGCGCCGGGCAGGCCACCTGGCAGGCGGTCTGCACGTCGCCGTCCTGCAGGGGCCGGCCCTCGTTCTTGGCGGTGTACTTGGCACCCTGGATGCGCTGGACGCAGAAGGTGCACTTCTCCATCACGCCCACGCCGCGAACCGTGACCTGCGGGTTGTGCACCAGCTCCAGCAGGGGCGTGCTGGTGCGCTTCTCCTGGTAGCGGCGGTAGTTGAAGCGCCGCACCTTGTAGGGGCAGTTGTTGGAGCAGTACCGGGTGCCCACGCAGCGGTTGTAGGCCATCTCGTTGAGCCCCTCGGGGCTGTGGGTGGTGGCCTTCACCGGGCAGACGTTCTCGCAGGGGGCGTCGTCGCAGTGCTGGCAGAGCATCGGCTGCTGGTGCACGGTGACGTCGTCCGGGTCCTCGCCGACCTCCTCGTAGCGGTCCACGCGGATCCAGTGCATGTCGCGGCCCACCGAGCAGTCATCGCGGCCCACCACGGCGATGTTGTTCTCGGACTGGCAGGCCGCCATGCAGGCGTTGCAGCCCACGCAGGCGTTGAGGTCGATGCTCATGCCCCACTTGTTGCCCTGCGCGTAGTCCTTGGGCGGGTACTGGCGCACGGCCTCGGGGACGTGCCGGGCGTGATCGACGAAGCGCGGGTCCGTGCGGAACTGCTCCACGGTGCCGTCGATGGCGATGGGACGGTGGTGGAGATCGAAGGTCTCCTGGGTGCGGACGGGGCGCTCGCCCTCGCCGGTGCGCTTCAGCTGCAGGGCGCCGGCCCAGGAGGGCGCGAAGCCACGGAGGGAGGCCAGGAGGGGGGCCACGTTCGTGCCGCCAGCCTCCCGGGCCACCCCGCCGCCGCTCTGGCCGTGGCCCAGCGTCAGGGCCACCACGCCGTCGGCGTTGCCTGGCTGGACCAGCACCGGCAGGCGCACCGTGTGGTCTCCGAGCTTCAGCTCGACCTCGTCGCCCTCGGCGAGCTCGAGGCGCCGCGCCGTCGCGACGCCCACCGCGGCGACGCCGCCCCACACCACCTTGCTCACGGGGTCGGGCAGCTCCTGCAGCCAGGCGTTGTTCGCGCCCCGGCCGTCGTAGAGGCCGGAGTGGGGGAGGATGACCGCCTCCAGACCCGAGGACGCGGTGCTCGCGACCGTCGCCGGGAGGTCCCCGCTGCGCGGCGGCAGCGGCTGCAGGCCGGGCGCGAAGCGGCCGCCCAGCTTGAGGGTGTCGAACCATTGCGCCTGGCTCTCCGGGGTGGGGTCTCCCCCGTTGAAGCGGTGCGCCAGGTAGACGTGCCAGTCCTCGAAGCCCTTGACGGGGTGCCCCTCCGGCGCCACGGCCTGGGTCCAGCGCAGCAGGCTCTCGGCCTCCTGGCGGCTCTCGAAGAGCGGCGCGATGACCGGCTGGCAGAGGCTCTCTCCCGCCTGGCCCCAGCGGCGGTCGTTCCAGCTCTCCAGGTTGTGGCAGCTGGGCAGCCGCACGCTCGCCGCCATCGCGGTGGCCGTGGGGAGCGCCGCGTGGACCACGCTGCGCTTGCCGTCGATCTTCAGCCCGTCCTCGACGGGGTTGGTGCCCAGCACCAGGACCAGGTCCGCCTCGGCCGCCGCCGCCTCGATGGCCTCGGGCGGGGTCACCGGCAGGGTCGCGGGCTCCGGATCCCAGCGCAGCAGAGAGGTGTGCGCGCCGATCCGCTCGTTGAGCCGCGCCACCTGGGCGTGGACGGCCTCGGGGAAGCGGGGGCCCGCCACCACCAGGGCCTGACCGGGGTGGGCCAGGAGGTCGGCGTGCAGGGCCTCGAGCAGGCGGGGGTCGAGGCCGTGGGTCCCGGCGAGGCGTCGCAGGGCGTCGCCCCCGCCCTCGAGGGCCGCGAGCAGCGCCGGCACCGCCGAGGGGCGCAGGCGCAGGCGGTGATCCGCCTTGGACCCGGTGAGGGTCATCGTGGACTCGACCACGTAGAGGCGGCTGGGATCGCTGGCCGGCGCATTGGCGTCGTCCACGCGCTTGCCGGCCGCGAAGCCGCGGATGTTCGCCAGGACCGCCCCGTCGTGCGCCAGGAAGTCCGAGTCGAGGCTCAGGATGACCTTGGCCCGGGCCAGATCCGGCACCACCTCGCCGTCGCTGCCGTAGAGCTTCGCCCAGGCGCTACGTCGAGGGGCGTCGTGCACGAGCTCGTGCACCAGGTGCTGGAGGCCCGGCACGAGCTCCCGCAGGGTGCCGATGAGGGCGCGCTCCGAGGGGCCCAGCTGGGAGCGGGTGAGGAGCAAGACCTTGCGCGCCTCGCGCAGGGCGCGGGCCACGTGGGCGTCGGCCTCCTCCCAGCTCACCTCGCCGCCCTCGAGGGCCGGCTTCTGCAGGCGATCGGGATCGTAGAGGCCGAGGATCATCGCCTGCATGGCCGCGGTGGAGGCGCCCCGGGCGACGGGGTGCTCCGGGTTGCCGTCGATCTTCACCGGGCGCCCGTCCACCGTCTTCACGAGGATGCCGTAGGGCAGGGGCCCGTCGGTCCAGGTGGAGGCGTAGTGCAGGGCCTGACCCGGCTTCTGGAACTCGGGGGCGCTCACCCGGCTGACGATGGTGCGGCGGGGCTTGCGGTCGCAGCCGGTCGCGCCCAGGGCCAGGGCGGCCGAGGCGCCCATGAGCTGCAGGAAGCCGCGCCGGCTCACCTCCGCCGGGGGCGCGAGGCGCTCCGCGTGCGTCTGCAGGACGGGCAGCTCCGGGCGCGGCGTTCGGGGGTCCGGGTGGTTGCGGTCGCTCATGGCGCTACCTGTGGCAGGTGGTGCAGGTGGTGGGCGCGCGCGTTCCGCTCGCCGGCTGGGGGACGGTGTCGGCGGTGGGGGCCGCCGCGGGCGCCTCGGCCTCGGGCGCCTGGCTGTGGCAGTCGATGCAGAAGGCCATCTTCAGGGCGTGCTCCCGGCGCAGGTGGGTCATCTGCTCGACCGGGCCGTGGCACTCCTGGCAGCGGAGGCCGGAGTTCACGTGGCGCGAGTGCTCGAAGTAGACGAAGTCGGCCACGTCGTTGACCTTGGTCCAGAGCACCGGCTCGCCGCGCTCCCAGTGCTGGAGCAGCGTCGCCAGGCCCGGCTTGAGGTCACCGGCGGGCGTCTTGGTCTGCACCTTGCTGTGGCAGTTCATGCAGGTGGAGAGCGCGGGCACGGTGGCGTGCGCTCCCTTGGACGCGTTCGAGTGGCAGTACTGGCAGTCGATGGCCAGGGTGCCGGCGTGCAGCTCGTGGCTGAAGGGGATCGGCTGGGAGGGCGTGTAGCCGCTCTCGACCCGCGAGGGCCAAAGGGAGAACACCCCCAGGGCCAGGCCCAGGACGACCGAGCCAACCACGGTCGCCAGTGCGAGGTAGACCCTCTGATCGAAGCGCTTGCTGAACACGGCGGCTCCCTGCATCCCGCTGCTCCGAAAATGGAGCACCCTGGAGCGCTCCAGAGCAGCCGCCGTGCCAAGATCGCTACTTTTGGAAAATGATTCTCATTCCAGGCTGTTGCGCGATCTCGCCGATCCCGCCCCTCCGGGCGAACGCGAAATCTGGCGTTCGGTGTCGCGCGATTTCGTGATCCTGGTCGCCAGGTGGCGATATTTCGTGGTAGTTGGAGGCGATGGAGACCAAGCGAACCCTCGACTACCGGACGGACCTGGAGCGCGCCATGCGCCTGGCCGCCCGGCCGGAGCGCATCGAGGCCTTGCTCAGCGACGCCCTCGACGCCCTCGCCAGCGTCATCCCCTATGACCTGGCGACCGTCATGGAGTTCAGCGGGGTGGACGAGCTCAAGCCGCGCATGTACCGCGGGCCGCTGGCGCGGCCGGAGATCGCCGAGCTGCGGCTGAACCTGGAGAACGCCCCCGCCGTCAAGGAGCTCCTGCACCAGCGCAAGGCGCGGGCCTTCACCGAGGCGGACCACCGGGAGAGCGGCGACATCTACGACGACCTCCTGGCCCTGCCCCACGGCCACTCCTGCATGGTGGTGCCGCTCTACGCCGACGAGGAGGACCTGGGGATCCTCACCCTGGACCGCGTCCAGTGCGAGACCTACAGCGACGAGATCGTCCGGCTGGGCACGGTCTACGGGCACCTCATCGGCCTGGCCCTCAACTACGCGGAGCAGTCCTCGGTGCTGCTGCGGCTGCGCGCGCAGCTCCAGGAGCAGAACGCGCTGCTGCTCTCGGCGGACCCCGGGCGCAGCCGGGCCACCGACCTCGTCGAGGCCTGCGCCAGCCCGGGCATGCGCGAGGTGGTGCGCCTGGCCCGGCAGGTCGCGCTTAGCGACGCGCCGGTGCTCATCACCGGCGAGACGGGGACCGGCAAGGAGGTGCTGGCCAGCGCCATCCACGGCTGGAGCCGCCGCCACGACCGCCCCATGACGACCGTGAACTGCGCCGCGCTGCCGCCGAGCCTCATCGAGACCGAGCTCTTCGGCCACACCAAGGGCGCCTTCAGCGGCGCGGTGAGGGATCGGCTGGGCCGCTTCCAGGTGGCGAACGGCGGCACGCTGATGCTCGACGAGATCGGCGAGCTGCCCCTCGAGATGCAGGCCAAGCTGCTGCGCGTGCTGCAGGAGGGCGCCTTCCAGCCGGTGGGCAGCGACGACGAGGTGAGGGTGGACGTGCGCATCATCGCCGCCACCCACGTGAACCTGCAGGAGGCGGTGTCCGAGGGGCGCTTCCGCGAGGACCTCTATTACCGCCTCTGCGTCTTCCCGCTGGTGGTGCCGCCCCTGCGACAGCGCGTGGACGACCTGCCGGTGCTGGTGGAGGCCTGCCTGGACAAGCTGCAGCAGCAGACGGGCCGGGGTCCCTGGACGGTGTCGGGCCCGGACCTGACGCGCCTCCGGGCCCATGCCTGGCCGGGCAACGTGAGGGAGCTCTACAACGTGCTCGAGCGCGCCACCATCGTCTCGGGGCAGGCCGGGCCCCTGCACATCGGTGCCCTGCAGCCCGGCGCCGCCGAGGTGCCCACCCCGGCCGCCGCCCCCGGCGAGGAGCCCTTCCCGAGCCTCGCCGACATGGAGCGCGTGCACTTCGAGGCGGCCCTGCGCCGCGCCGGCGGCAAGCTCTACGGCAAGGGGGGCGCCGCGGAGCTCCTCGGCCTCAACCCCAGCACCGCCAAGAGCCGCATGCTCAAGCTCGGCCTGGGCGGAGCGCGCTCGTTCAAGAAGAGCCTGGAGGGCTGAGGGCGCACCCCGCGCCCGCGGACCACCCTCACGGCGGCGGGTGCCTTCAGAAGAGGTGGGTGCGCCAGCCGGCCTCGAAGAGGGCCGGCAGCTGGGGCGACATCAGGGTGTGCGGGGGGACCTCCAGGCGGGCGAGGTCCGGCGGGAAGACGAAGAGGGTGGGCAGGGTCTCCGTGGTGAGGAAGCGGCCCTCGCGGGGCAGCCGGATCCGCGCCGGATCGAGCTTCGCCTCCCGGCTCGCCGCGACGAAGCCCCACTCGCCGAAGCTCGGCACGTTCACCCGGTAGGGCAAGGTCGAGAGGCCGGCGGCGCGCAGCCCCGCCTCGATGCACCAGTAGGCCTTCCGGGCGAAGTAGGGCGAGCCGGCCTGGGTGACGGCGACCCCGCCCGGCGCCAGGCGCGCGGCGACCTGCCGGTAGAACTGCACCGAGTAGAGGCGGGCCAGCTCCGGGGTCGAGGGGTCGGGGAGGTCCACCAGGATCGCGTCGAAGCGACGCTCGCCCGCCTCCCGCAGGAAGAGGAGCGCGTCGGTGTTGACGATCTCGACCCGCTCGTCGGCGAGCACCCCCTCGTTCGCCTTCAGCAGGAGGGGGTGGCGGCGAGCGAGGTCGGTGACCATCGGATCGAGGTCGACCAGGGTGACCGCCTCGACCGCCTCGTGGCGCAGCACCTCGCGCAGGGCCAGCCCGTCGCCGCCGCCGAGGATGAGCACCCGCCGCGGGGCCTCGAGGAGCCCGAGGGGGACGTGCACCAGGGGCTCGTGGTAGCGCGCCTCGTCGCCGGTGAAGAACTGCAGGTGCCCGTTGAGGTAGAGCGAGGCCTCGCCGCTCTCGTGGGTCGTGAGGGCCAGCGCCTGGTAGGGGCTGCGCTCGGCGTAGACCAGCTCCTCGGGCCGGTAGAGGCGCTCGTCGATGAGGCTGGTGAGGGTCGTGGCGGCGCCGAGCCCGATCACCACCAGCGCGAAGGCCGCGCCCACCGCGGCGACGAGGCGGCGCGGCAGCCCGGCCTCGCGGCGGTAGGCCAGGAGGATCAGGATCGCGCCGAGGAGGTTGAAGAGGGAGGCGAAGAGGGCGGTGCGGGCGAGGCCGAGCTTCGGGTAGAGGAGGAAGGGGTAGAGGACGCTCGCCAGCAGGGCGCCGCCGTAGTCGATGGCCAGGACGCTGGAGAGCACGAGGCGGAGCTCGCCGTAGCGCCGCAAGGCCCGGGTCAGCAGCGGCACCTCGAGGCCGACCCCGCCGCCGACCACCAGGATGCAGGCGTAGAGCATCAGGCGGGCGAGGTGGGTGGCCCCGGCGAAGACGCCGAAGAGGGCCAGCACCGAGTAGCCTCCGACCAGGGCGACGATCACCTCGACGGCGATCAGCGAGCCGAGGATCCGGCTGCGGACGAAGCGGGAGGCCCAGGAGCCCACGCCCATCGAGGCCAGGAAGACCCCGAGGGTCAGCGACCACTCGGTGACCGAGTCGCCCAGGAGGAAGGAGGCGGTCGTACCCAGGAGCAGCTCGTAGAGGATGCCGCTGGTCGCGGCGACCCCCACAGCGGCCAGGAGGGCGCCGGCCTCCCGGCGCTCGACCCGCCCGAAGGGGGCGGGCGCCTCACTTGCCAAAGGAGTAGCCACCGCTGCTGTAGCCGCCGCGGTGGTAGCCACCGATGCCGCCGCACTCGTCCATGATCGTGAAGGCCACGATGACCGCCACGATGATCAGGTAGATCATCGCCTTCACCGGGGGGGTGACGCCGAGCTGATCGAGGACGTCCTCCCCGTCGTCGTCGGAGTCCCAGTCGTCGCCGTCCTCCTGGAGGTAGCAGCCGGCCTCCAGCTCGGCCCGGGTCATGCCGAAGAGCTGGACGATCCGGCCCTTGGAGACCGGGGCCACGTCGAAGATCTCGAGCTCGCGCTCGGTCCACTCCATGGCGACCTCGCGGGCGTCGAGCCAGCGCACGGTCTGACCCACCGCGGCCTTCCAGGTGAGCTCGCCTTCGATGCGCTGGATCGAGGCGGCGCCGAAGTCACGACAGAGGTGCTTCTTGCCGCCGAGCTCGAAGGTGCCGGTGCACTCGAGGGGATCGACCGGCTCGGTGAGGCGCCGCGGCGTGTAGAAGGAGAAGCGGCCGTCGTCGTACTGGATCCAGAAGGAGCGGCCGTCCTCGGCCTGCAGCAGCCACTCGTCCCAGTGGAAGCCGTCCTCCTCGAAGCGGATCTGCCCCAGGATGCGCCACTTCGTTCCGTCGTCGTCGGTGGCGATCTGACCCACCTGCAGCGGAGCGATCAGCGGGTCGCGCTGCACCACCCCGAGGAAGGCGTAGTCGGGGCTGGTCAGATCCAGCTGGGCGCCGCAGAACTGACAGACGCAGATCTTGGCCCGGGGGTTGTGAACCTCGAGCGGCGCACCACAGTTGGTGCAGGTGATGCTCCTGGCGGCCATCGAGCCTACGCGGCGTCCCTCAGGAGAGGATGGTCGCCGCGATGATGATCGAGATGCCCAGCGTCATCGCCGCCATCACCATGCCCACGGCGGTGTTGTGGTCCTCCTCCAGCTCCTTGCGGACCGAGAAGGGGGTCGTCCACTCGAAGACCTTCTGGCCGAGGACGGCGAGCAGGATGCCCAGGACGCCATAGACCACGGTGCCGATCACGCCGCGGAGCAGGCCGTCGAAGGTGCCGGGCTCGGGAGTCTGCGCGAAGGTGGGGGCCGCGACGAGCATGGAGACCACACCCACGAAGAGGGCGCGGTGAAGGGTGGAACGCATTTCGATCCTCCTGTTCGAGATCAGACCGTCAGGTCCTGGGCCTCGAGGGCCCGGCCGACGAAGAGCACCGTCATCCGGGCGGTGGCCATCACGATGGCCTGCTGGCCGTCCAGCACCCCATCGACGTAGTCGAAGTGTTCTCCCACCGAGAGGTAGGAGGTGATCTGGCCCTGGCCGCCGATCAGGGAGGCCTCGCCGAGCTCGCTGACGAAGACCGGGCGACCCTCCACCGAGACCGTGGCGCCGAGGCCCACGCTGCCGAGGTCCAGGCCCAGCTCGCCGGGCGGGCCGAGCTGCACCCGCTCCGAGAAGAAGGTCAGCTCACCTTCGTCGTCCTGCAGCCAGCCGAGGCTGCCGTCCTCGAAGAAGAGGCTCCACTCGTCCCAGGTGCCGTCCTCGTAGTCGTAGCGGACCCTCCCCAGGGCGGTGAAGGGGCGGCCCAGCAGCTGGCCGGTCCGACCCACCTCCAGGCGGGAGGGGAGCTCGGCCAGGGGGGCGACCTTTCCGGCCAGGGAGAGCTCGCCCTGGTAGACGAGGCTGTAGGCGTTGCAGTATTCGCAGACCACGACCTGCACTGCGCCGCTGGTCTCCAATTGCGCTCCGCACTGGGGGCAGGTCGTCGTCATCGGTAGCGAAGGCATAGGCGAAAGAACCACCATGAAGCAAGGCAAGCGGATCCTCCTCGCCCTGGCGCTCTCCCTGGTCTTCCTCCCCGGCTGTCCGCGGAAGCCGAGCGGCGATCCGCCGCCCCCCCGCTGCGGCGAGTGCGGCCCCTACCAGGTCTGCGGTCCCGCGGGCACCTGCATCCCGGCGGGCAACCCGGCGGCGGACTGCGCCGAGTACGAGCGCTGGGATCCCGCCGGCGAGTACTGCATCTACGATCTGCCCGCGGCCTGCACCGCCGGGGCGATGTATCTCCCCGGGGCGCAGGCCTTCCGCCTGGCCGAGTGGGGCCTCGAGGGCATGGGCGTCACCGGCCAGCGCCTCGGCGCGGTGGACCTCGATGACGACGGCCGCGCCGAGCTGGTCGTCCGCAAGATCGGGGATCACGAGGCGGCCCAGGCCTCGAACCCCGACGTCGAGCTGGTCTGGGTGCTGCACAACACCGGCGACGCCTCGGGGGTCTCCTTCGTCGACGTCACCGAGGCCACGGGCCTCTTCCGGCGCCGGGACGGGGACGCCACCCGCACCCGGCCCGCCGAGATCGTGATCTTCGCCGACGTGAACGGCGACGGTCACCTCGACGCCTACACCGCTGGCGGCGCCCCCAACGGCGGCGCGGAGACCGCCGAGCTGATGCTGGGCGACGGCGCCCTGGGCTTCACCCTCGGCGCCGAGGCCAACCCCGCCCGCCACGCCGGCGACGAGGGCAACCCGGTGGGGGCGACCTTCCTCGACGCCTCCCTCGACGGGCGCGTCGATCTCTTCGTGGGGACCCCCGAGCAGGATCGCTTCTACCTGGGGCTGGGCACCGACGAGCTCCCCGACACCACCGATCGGCAGGGGCTGCTCACCCTGCCCTGGATGGACGCCGCCACGGTGAACGCGGGGCTGGCCCACACCAACTCCTGGAGCACCCTGGCCTGCGATCTCGACGGCGACGGCTACAGCGAGCTGCTCTCCTCCTCCTACGGCCGGGCGCCCAACCACCTCTGGCTGAACCAGCCCGGGGAGGAGGGCAGCATCACCTTCGCCAACCACTCGGTTGCTTCCGGCTACGCCTTCGACGAGGACCTGGACTGGACCGACAACCAGAGCGCCCGCTGCCACTGTCAGCTCCACCCCTCGGACGAGGACTGCGCCGGGGTCCCCCGTCCGACCTTGATCAACTGCCGGACCGACGCCGACGCCTTCCGCTGGAACCACCCCACCGACCGCGAGCCCTTCCGCCTCGGCGGCAACTCGGGCACGACCGTCTGCGCCGACCTCAACGGTGACGGCCGGATGGATCTCTTCACCACCGAGATCGTCCACTGGGACGTCGGCGGCAGCTCCGACCGCAGCGAGATCCTGGTGAACTCCGGCGAGGCGCCGCTGCGCTTCGTGCGGCCGGGGCGGGGACCGACCGGTCTCTTCCGGCAGCACTCCGAGCCCGACTTCAACGAGGGCGACATGACCGCCGCCGCCTTCGACTTCGACAACGACGGGCGGATCGACCTCTACGTCGGCGACTCGGACTACCCGGGCACCCACGGGCTGCTCTACCAGCAGTACGCCTCCGGGGTCTTCGACGAGGTGCCGGTGGGCGAGGGGATCGATCAGCTGCGCAGCCATGGCATGGCGGTCGCGGACTTCGATCGCGACGGCGACCTCGACATCGTGGTGGGCCACTCCAGCGCCCGCTGCTACGGGGAGTGCTACTCCACCTTCGAGATCCGGGCCTTCGAGAACGTCATCGGCCAGGACGGCAACTGGCTGCAGATCGAGCTGCGCGATCCAACCCTGCCCAACACCCGGGCCATCGGCGCGCGCCTCGAGCTGCGCACGGCGAGCGGCGCCCAGGTCCGGCAGATCGACGGCGGTCACGGGCAGGGCGGCATCCAGCACGACCTGGTCCAGCACTTCGGCCTGGGCGTCGACTGCGAGGCCCGGCTGACGATTCACTGGCCCGAGGCGGGCAGCGAGCCACAGGTGGTCCACCTGCCGGCGGGCCACCGCTTCCGGATCACCCGGGGCGAGGGTGTCGAGCTCCTCGACTAGAAAGGAAGAGCGATGGGCGGGGGTAAGATCATCGGGATGGCCGTCTTCTTCACGCTGGCGGTCGCCGGGCTCGCCGGAGCCGCGCTGGCCATCATGTCCTTCATGGACGTGGGCGGCTCGGCGGGCGACGACAAGCGGCCGGTGTTGCGGATGGCGGGTGACAACCTGCGGCCCGGCAGCGACGGCCTCAACCTGCTGCGGGTCCTCGGCGGCGCCGACTGCAGCGCCAAGGAGGAGGAGGTCGAGCGCTGGGTCTTCCGCGTCCGGCCCGACGAGAAGCCCGCGAGCGCCGGGGGCGCCTGCGAGGCCGCGCCGGGCGACCTCGTGGTCTGGGTGAAGGACCGGAAGGTCGCCGCCTTCGAGCCGGTGCACGGCGAGAGCGAGGTCGTGAAGGACGAGGCGGGCTTCCAGCAGTACCAGCGCCGCTACGCCCGGGCGCCGGTCGAGGAGCCGGGGCTCCTCGAGCAGACCGTGCAGGTCGTCGGCGAGTAGGCGCCGCGGCCTGCCCCGCGGCCGCGCAGGGTCAGTCCTCGCCCTCGATCCCCACCAGGCCCATCTCCTTGAGGCGGACCTGGAGGGTCGAGCGGGCCATGCCCAGGACCTTCGCGGTCTTGCGGCGGTTGCCGCCCATGGCCTCGAGGACGACCCGGATGGCCTCGCGCTCGATCTCGGCGAGGGTCTTGTTCGTCACCGAGATGGCGTCCGGGGCGAGGGTGGGCGAGGAGGCGGCGGCGAAGGTGATGTCCCCGGGCTCGATGTCCACCCCCTCGCGCAGGAGCAGGGCGCGCTCGAGGGTGTTCTTCAGCTCGCGCACGTTGCCCGGCCAGGGGTGGCCATGCAGGAGGGCGAGGGCCCCGGCCGAGAGCTCGGGGGCCGGCGCGACGGGCGCGGCCTTGAGCAGGAAGTAGCGGGCGAGGAGCTCGATGTCCTCCGGACGCTGCCGCAGGGGAGGAAGGGTGAGGGGCACCACGAAGAGGCGATAGAAGAGGTCCTCGCGGAAGCGGCCGGCCTCGACCTCCTGCTGGAGGTTGCGGTTGGTCGCCGCGACGATGCGGACGTCCACCTCGATGGGCTTGCTGGAGCCCACCCGCCGGATCTCCTTCAGCTCCAGCGCCCGGAGCAGCTTCGCCTGGAGATCGAGGGGGAGCTCGCCGACCTCGTCGAGGAAGAGGGTGCCGCCGATGGCCTCCTCGAAGGCGCCGCGGCGGTGGTGGTGGGCGCCGGTGAAGGAGCCCTTCTCGTGGCCGAAGAGCTCGCTCTCGATCAGCTCCTTGGAGATCGCCGCGCAGTTCACCGGGATGTAGGGCCCCTCGCCGCGGGGGCTGGCCAGGTGCACGGCGCGGGCGATCAGCTCCTTGCCCGAGCCCGACTCCCCGAAGATGGTCACCGTGGCCTCGGAGGCAGCCACCCGCTCGACCTGATCGAGGACCTGCTCGAGGGCGGGGTGGCGGGTGAGGATGCCCCAGCGGCCCGCGAGGGCGCGGTCCTCGGGGCGCTCCAGGAAGAGCTCGGTCTCGCCGATGCGGACCACCGCCCCCGGCTCGAGGCCGATCCGCTCCACCGGCAGGCCGCCGACGGTGGTCCCGTTGGTCGAGTCGAGGTCCTCGAGCCACCAGCCCCCCTCCCGGCAGAGGAGGCGGGCGTGGAAGGCCGAGGCGAAGGGATCCGGGAGGACGAGGTCGTTGCCCTCGTCGCTGCCGAGGGTCAGCGGTCCCTCCCCCAGGGGGCGGCTGCCGCTCTCGTCCCCCCGGCGCCAGCGCAGCACGAGCTCGCCCGCCTGGCTGCGCGGCAGCGGGTCGGGGAGGGCCCGGGTCTTCCCGGAGCCGGCGCGGCGGCGGGTCTCGCCGGGGCTGGTGGCCTCGCCGAGGCGGAAGACCACGGTCCAGTCGGAGGCCAGCCCGATCACCGCACCGTCGGTGAGGGGCGCGCTCTCCTGGACGGTCCGGGCGTCGAGGCGGGTGCCCTCGGGGGTGAGGTTGTGGAGGCTCCAGCCCTCGTCACCGAAGCGAAGCTCGGCCTGCTGACGGGGCGCCGCCTCCCGGGGCAGGACCAGGTGGCAGTCGGAGCCCGAGCCCAGGAGGAGGCGGTCGCGATCGATGGGGAGGCGAAGGAGGGGGGTCTTGCCCCGGTGGATGAAGAGCTCGGCCATCTGGTCCTCGGTGGGGTTGGCAGGTTGTACGTCAGGCCCCGGTGGGCCGCGAACTGCCGTGGGACCCCAGCAGGGGGCGTGCCAGGCCCGTTTCCGGGCCGATTTCTCGCCAAAGGTCCGAGATCAGGTCCGGGTCTCCCCGGGCTGTGGTCCGAATTCCGGACCACTGACCTGAAAGCGGTCAGGTTCTTGGAGCGTCGGTCCCCGGCTCAGTTGCGCTTGCAGGTGTGGTGGGCCTGCGGGTTCGCGAGGAAGTCGGTGCTGTTGAGGTCGCTGCAGTGGGTCCGCAGGGCGGTCTTCAGGTCGGTGACCTGCTGCCAGTCGAGGCTCATCGGATCGAAGACGATCTCGATCTCGGCGCCGGTGCCGTTCACGATCTCGTCCATCCGCGCCTCGTAGAGGCCCCCGGCGCGGCCCTGGTTCCAGACCGTCTCGAAGTTCAGGACGTAGGCCTCGAGCAGCTCGGGGAAGCTGCGCACGTCGAAGAAGAGCATGTTCTCCATCGTGTTGTGCTCGGCGTTGTCCGAGAGGTTGTAGGAGCCGGTCACCAGGGTCTTGCCGTCGATCACCAGGTACTTGTGGTGCATCTGGATGGCGTAGCTGTAGTGCCAGCGGTAGGCGTAGGTCTTGAAGCGGGTGTCGATGCCCTCGGTGTGGATCTGGTAGCCGAAGAGGAAGCCGCTATCGAGGCAGTTGGCGGTCTGGGTCTCGGTGGTGGCGGCCGCCAGGCAGTCGTCGAGCTCGCGCACCTGGGTGTCGTGGTAGCTCTCCGAGATGTACTCCTGGTTGTCGAGCATCACCCGGATCTCGACGCCGGGATCGGCCCGGCGCTTGGCGATCAGGGCCTCGGAGACCGGCCGCGAGCGCAGGTGCCCGGAGGCGACGAGGATCTGGCGCTCGGCGCCCTCGATCAGCGCGACCAGGCGATCGGCGATCTCGTTCTCGCCCCGGTTCACGCTGAAGGTCGGACCGTTGCTGGCCGAGTCGTAGACCCGGAAGTTGGCGGAGGTGAAGGCGGCGTCCACCGCGGGGATGTCGACCTCGGCGATCGCCGCCGCGTCCACGTTCGAGGTGTACTCGGTCTCGAGCGCCGCGTTCCACACCACCTCCCGGGAGTTGTTCCAGAGGTGGTCGAACTCGGCCTGCAGACGCAGGGCCAGCTCGGCGTTGCCCTCCAGGAAGAGGGTGTTCTCGTCGTACTTGGTGCCCGCCGAGTAGGACCAGTTGGCGCTGCCGGAGATCAGGCGAGCGGTGGCGGCCTTCGCGGGGTCGTAGCGGGGGCCGTCGAGGATGGCGAACTTGTGGTGCATGATCTTGTTGATCCAGCGCACGTCGATGCCCGCGTCCTCCAGGCGGGCCGAGCGGGTGCCGGCCGGATCCTTGCGGTCCTCGGAGGCCCCCTCGTAGAGGAGCCGGATCGAGACGCCCCGGTGGCTCGCGTCCTCCAGGGCCTGCACGACGGTTCCGTCGGAGAGGCTGTACATCGCTAGGTCGAGGGTCTCCTGTGCGGCCTCGATCGCCTCGGTCACCCGGGCGAGGTGCGAGCTCTGCCAGGGCTGGGGGGAGAAGATCACCTCGGCCCGGCCGGGGAGGGAGACCAGGCAGGGGGCGCCGGCCTCGACGCCGCGCGCGACGATGAGGTCGAGGGTCGCCGGGCCGACGTAGGGGACGGCGTCGAGCTCGGCCAGATCGTCGAAGAGATCGTCGTCCTCGGTGCCGGGCAGGCCGTCCGGGCCGTCGCGGTGCGCCAGGAGGTTCTTGCGGGCGCGGCTGCGGACGCCGAGCCCGGCCAGGACCTCGTCGGTGGTGCCGGCGTCGTTGACGAAGGAGAGCGCCCGGGCCGTCTCGCAGCCGCCGACCCCGTCGGCCTTGCCGTAGACCGGGTGGTCGGCGGAGAGCCCGGCGGTGTCGGCGCCCTCACCGCAGGCGGAGCAGAGGAGGGCGAGGGTGAGGAGGCAGGCGCCGGGGGTGCGGAGCATCGCGGATCTCCCGTTTCGAGTCTTCGAAGCTCCCAAATCCTACCCCATCCTCTCGTGGCCTCACTCCCAGAAGGCGACCAGGCCGGTCATCACGCCGAGGCTCATGGGCTCCCCGCCGACCGGTGCGGCGATCGCGGTCTCCAGGATCAGCTCGAGCGTCTCCCCGAGCACGAGGTTGGCGCCCAGCCGCAGCGCGCCGGGCGTGCCGTAGGCCAGGAAGAGCTGGTGATCGCCGGGGAGGGTGTAGTAGCCGCCGGCGACCAGCTCGAGCTCGGCCCCGAGCTGGCGCGCGCCGGTCTGCCCGTCGACGACCCCGAAGATGGGCACCCCCCAGCGCAGGAAGCCGCCCCAGGCGGCCATGTCCGGCTCGGCGTCGAGGGTGAGCTCGAGGCGCGGGACGAAGGCGGGCGCGTCGAGGAGCGCGCCGCCGGTCCGCACCTCCAGGAAGAGGTCGAGGTCGAGGTGGTCGGTGTCGACGGGGGTGCCGAAGAGGGCGAAGTAGAGCCCGCTCTCCCCGGCGGCCAGGTGGTGATCGGCGCCGGTGTGGATGCCGAGGTAGACCGAGAGGCCCTCGACGAGACCGACGCCCAGGACCAGCTCCCCGCCGATCCACCGCTCGTCGGCCGGCGCGCCCAGGCCCTCGACGAAGCCGTAGAGCTCCAGATCGGTGAGGCCCTGGGAGTAGGTCTCGAAGGTGTCCACCGCGCGGGCCGGCGCGGGGAGGAACCACAGGAGGAGCAGCGCGAGGGCGAGCGCCCCTCGGCGGGGAGAGAGGAGAGGGAGCGTGGCGAGCATCGCTGGATCCTAATCCCAAGGCCGCGCTTCCCGAACCCTCGAAGCGACGGCGCACGAGCCCGTGCCCGCGGGCGTGCCCGGCGGTAGGGTGAGCCCATGAGCCTGCTCCCCACCGAGGTCACCGAGCTCCTCCCCGGCCTGCTCGCGGACGGCCCCCTCCTCTTCCTCACCGGCGCCGGGATCTCCGCCGAGAGCGGCATCCCCACCTTCCGGGGCAAGGAGGGCTACTGGACCGTGGGCTCGCAGAACTACCGGCCGGAGGAGCTGGCCACCCGCCGGGCCTTCGGCCAGATGCGGGAGGAGGTCTGGGCCTGGTACCTCTACCGCCGCAGCGTCTGCCGCGCCGCCGAGCCCAACGCCGCCCACCACGCGCTGGTGGAGCTCGAGCAGGTCCTGGGCGACGGCTTCCTCCTGGTCACCCAGAACGTGGACGGCCTCCACCTTCGCGCGGGCAACACCCTCGAGCGCACCTACCAGATCCACGGCAACATCGACTTCCACCGCTGCTGGCGCGAGTGCTCGCCGCCGGTGCTCCTCCCCGAGGCCCTCGGCGAGACCTGGGAGAGGGGCCAGTCCGTGGACGTGGCCACCGACGCCCTGCTGGTGTGCGAGGCCTGCGGCGGGCCGAGCCGGCCCCACGTGCTCTGGTTCGACGAGTGCTACGACGAGGAGAACTTCCGCTTCAACTCCTCGCTGATGGCGATCCGCGAGGCCAGCGGCCTCGTGATCGTGGGGACCTCGGGGGCCACCAACCTGCCCACGCAGCTGGCGGCGAACGCCTACGAGCGGGGGATCCCGGTGATCGCGATCGGGCCCGACGAGACCCCCTTCACGCGGATCGCGGAGGAGGGTCCCGGGGCCTTCCTGCGGGGGACGGCCACCGAGTGGGTGCCCGTCCTCGCCGACGCGCTGATCGAGGCCTCTACTTGAGGATCTTGATCAGGGTCACGTCGAAGACGAGCATGCCGGCCGGCGCCCCGGGCTTGCCCTGGTAGGCGAGCTCCTGGGGGATCCAGAGGCGGCGGGTCTCACCCTCGACCATCAGCTGCACGCCCTCGGTCCAGCCGGCGATGACGCCGTTGAGGGGGAAGGTGGCCGGGCGGCCGCGGGTCACGGACGAGTCGAACATCTTCCCGTCGGTGGTCCAGCCCGAGTAGTCCACCTGCACCACGCTCTCGGCGGTGGGGTGCACGGTGCCGGTGCCCGCGCTGATCACCTTCGAGGCGAGGCCCGAGTCGGTCTTCTGGGCGTCAGCCGGCGCGGCGGCGACGTCGGCGGGGGTCTTCGGGGTGATGATGGCGATCAGCTCCACGTCGAAGACCAGCATGCCGGCCGGCGGCCCCGGGCGGCCCTGGTAGGCCAGCTCCTGGGGGATCCAGAAGCGGCGCTTCTCGCCCTCGACCATCAGCTGCACGCCCTCGGTCCAGCCGGCGATGACCCGGTTGAGGGGGAAGCTGGTGGGCTGCCCGCGCTTCACCGAGGAGTCGAACATCTTTCCGTCGGTCTGCCAGCCGGTGTAGTGCACCTTCACGATGTCGGTGGCGGTGGGGTGCTCCTTGCCCGTCCCGGCGGTGAGGACCTTCGAGGCCAGGCCCGACTGCGTCTTCTCGGCGTCGGCCGGCGGGGCGGCCACGTCCGGGGGCGCCGGGAGGTCGCCGATGGGCGGCGCGGGCCGGGCGGCCGGCGGTGCCTCGGGCTTCTCGGCGGTGGGTTTCTCGGCAGCGGGAGCTTCAGCGGCGGCCTCGGCGGCCTTCTCGCCTCCCTGCTCCTCCCCCGAGACGGTGCTCTGCCCGGAGGGGCAGGCGCAGAGGAGGAAGGAGAGGCTTGCGGCGAGGGCGACGGGGACGTTGAGTCGGTTCATGGCGGGGGAGGGTGCCCCGGCCGTCCTCCTTTGGCAATGCCTGGTGCTCCCGCCTTCCTAAGGGCCGGGAAGCGTTCTAGGGTGCGCCGCCATGAGCTTCCAGGAGCGCCTCATCTTCCTCATCGGCTCCCCCCGCTCGGGGACCACCCTCCTGCAGCGGATGCTCGGATCCCACAGCCGGATCCACACCCTGCCCGAGCCCCACCTGATGACCCCGCTGGCGCACCTGGGCTACTACGCCACGGTCGACAAGGCGCCCTACGACCACATCAACGCCGCCGAGGCGAACCGGGAGCTGGTCACCCACCTCCCCCGCCAGGAAGAGGACTACCTCGACGCCTGCCGGGCCTACGCCGACACGATCTACGAGCGCCTCCTCGAGCCCACCGGCAAGGAGCGCTTCCTCGACAAGACCCCGGCCTACGGGCTCATCCTGGACTTCCTCCAGAAGGTCTACCCCGACGCCGGCTACGTGGTGCTCACCCGCCACCCGGTGGCCATCCTCCACTCCTTCGCCCACTCCTTCTTCGACGGCGACTATCGCAAGGCCTGGGAGTTCAACCCCATCCCGGCGCGCTACGTGCCGGCCATGGCCCGCTTCCTCCGCGAGAAGCCGGTCTCGATGGTTCACCTGCGCTACGAGGATCTGGTCGCGGAGCCGGAGGTGGGCCTCGGCCGGATCTGCGAGCACCTCGGCCTGCCCATGGAGGCGGCGGCGGTCGAGTACGGCAGCCACAGCCACGTGAAGGGCTCCTTCGGCGACCCCATCACCGTGAACGCCCACCAGCGCCCGGTGAAGGACAAGGCCCAGAGGTGGGCCAGCGATCTGGCCGCCGACGCCGAGGCGCGCGAGTTCGTGCAGCAGGTGATGGAGACCCTCGACCCGGCGGATCTGGAGCTCTGGGGCTATCCCAAGGACGAGCTCTTCGCCCCCCTCGCCGACGCGGGCGCGGCCCCGACGAAGCTCTCGCCCTTCAACGGCTACCGCCTGCGCCGCAAGCTGATGCTGGGCCTGAAGACCCCGGTGCAGCAGGACAGCCTCGGCCTCGGCCGGGCCGTGCGCCGGGTGCGCTACTACTGCGACGTGCTCCTGCGCGAGTGAGCGCGGCCGCCGGTCAGGGCAGGCAGGCCGTGCGCTTCGGGTCGGCCCGGCTCATCGGCCACCCGGCCGTGACCTGCGAGTCCACGATCACCGAGGAGAGGAAGCGCCCGTGGGGGACGACGAGGCTGCGGGTCTCCGGCTCGAGGAGCATCCCCGGCCGCTCGATCTCGGGGCTCCGGGGGAAGGAGTCGAGGCCGCCGAGGATCCCGGTCCAGCGCTGCAGCGCGGTGCCGGTGGCCAGGTTGACGAGCTCGAGGTTCGAGGCGGCGGGCTTGCGCAGCACCCACTGGGTGCCGTTCTGGGCCAGGACGATGTCGAGGATCGAGACGTCCCCGTAGTCGTTCCCCTGGGCGGCGTGGGGCGGGTAGAGCTCGACCGACATCAGGTCGATCCCCACCCCGGTGGAGGCCCCGGCGTAGACCCGCTCCCCGTCGTGCACCGGCCCGCCGGTGAGCGTCGGTCCGGTCAGGCGGTTGGCGACCCAGGCCGGGAGGAGGGCGCCGTCCACCGGATCCCAGGTGCCCCACTCGACGGCGTCGAGCCCGGCGGTGGGGTCGGCGTCGATGGAGGGGTAGAGGAAGCCCCCCGGGAAGGCCGCGATCGCCCCCCAGCGCGCCGGGGCGGGGGCGTCCAGGTTGGCCGCGCAGTTGCAGCCGGCGCAGGCGCCGTAGATCGCGTTGCCCAGCTGATCGGCGGCGTAGATCGCCGTGACGCTCCCGGTGCCGCTGGCGTCGCGGGCGGTGAAGCCGGCGGTGCCCGCGGACGCCATGGGGATCGCCACCCCGCCGGTCGCGCAGGCACCGGCGCCGGTGTAGTCCTCCCCGATCGCCTCGAGGGAGGTCAGGTAGGTGCCCAGGTTCTGGTTCACGCGCTCGACCACGGCGTAGGCGAAGTCGCCGTCCGCCGAGATCACCGGGAGGCTCCGGTAGCCCGACTGGAAGCCCGTCACGACGCCCGGCCGGTTGGAGCTCCAGTTGGTGGCGCCCAGCGGCGTCTGGGTGAGGATGGCGCCGTCGCTGGTCAGCAGGTGGAGCTCGGTGGTGCCGTCGCTGGTGTGCTGGATCACCGGGCCGGCCAGGACGGTGGTGTCGGCGTTCAGGGGGATGGTCCGGCCGCTCTGCACCTCACCGCTCAGGCGGTTCACCACGTGGAGGGTGGCGCTCCCGGGGCCGTCGTTGGAGACCACGTAGAGGTTGGCGTCGGTGCCCAGGGCCGGGGAGAGGAGGGGGTTGCCCAGGTCGACCGTCCAGCGCAGGCGGGTGGCCTCGAGATCGAGGACCTGGCGGGCGGTGTTGCCCCAGACGTCCTTCGCCTCGACCGTGAAGGGCAGGAGGCCCTCGTAGAGATCGAAGCCGTGGCCGGTGAGATCGAGGCTGACCTTCCAGAGGGGCAGCGCCGCGGGGCTGACCGAGATCGCCACCGCCGCGGTGTTGGGCAGCGAGGCGATCGGTGAGCCCTCGAGGCCGGTCTCGGCCTCGGCGACCTCGACGCTGCAGTCGACCCTGGCGTCGCGCAGGATCGTCCCCTGGCCGTCCACGGCATCACCCGTGCAGCCGTGGTCGGTGAGGACGGGGGGCTGGGCGTCGATGTTGAAGCGGCCCGAGGTCTCCGCGCTGTTGCCCGCCACGTCGGTGGCGGTGACGTAGACGACCTGCTCCCCCCGGGCCTCGGGCGAGGGGAAGTCGGCGGCCTTGAGCAGGAGGGTGCCCTGGCAGGTGTGGGTGCTCCCGGCGGGGATGCACTCCATCGCGGGGGCGAAGGCCGTCAGGCCCGCCTTCCGGGGCAGCTCGACCGAGAGCCCGCCCTCCGGGAGGTTCTGCTCCTCGACCGTGACCTCGATCTGCAGGGGGCCGTGGCCGTCGACCTCGGTGGGCCAGGTCTCGCTGCTCGCGTCGAGCTCGCCGGTGCCGGACTGGTAGAGGCGCAGGGTGACCCGCGGCCCGATGGTGTCCCGGATCACCTGCACCGAGTCGAGGGCGCTGCCCCCGCCGTGGTCGGTGGCCCGGACGGTGATCGTGACCGGCGCGATGCTGTCGAGGCCGGCGAGGGGGAGCTCACAGCCCCAGATCTGCCCCCGCTGGGTGAAGGCGGCGTCGACGGTCGGCAGCTCATTCGCCTGGCAGGTCACCGAGGCGATCTCGAAGCCCGCGGGGGTGACCTCGGCGCTCACCGGGATCCGGTCCGTGAAGCCCTCTCCCGCCAGGGGGGAGACGATCTTCACCCGGAGCCCCGGGTCCACGCAGCTGCCGGCCTCGCAGACCTGGCCGCCGCTGCAGGGAGGGTTGCAGTCCTGACCGCCGTCCCCCGCCGGCAGGGTGGAGACGCAGAGCTCGAGGGTGACGTCGCAGGAGTAGGCCTCGCCGTAGTGGGTCGCCAGGTCGCTGCAGTCGGCGTCCTCCCGGCAGCTCACCCGCAGCTCGTCGGCGGTGGGGGACGAGGGGCAGCCCGCCACCAGGGCGAGGGCCAGGACCGGGACCGGGATGAAGCGCAACGACCGCATGACCAACCTCTCCTCGCAGGACGACGGGCGCGCCGGGCCTGGGTGAATCCCCTCCGGATCACCCTGGGGGGCGTCGCCTGGATCGAGGCTAGTGCCCCGGAAGCGCGGTCGTCAAACCTTGCCCCCGACGAACTCCTCGGGGCTGCGGTTGTAGAAGCGCACCGCGCGGGGATCGATCCCCAGGACCGCCTCGGCGCCCTCCCGGGGCACCACCGCGAACTCGACGGCGTGGGGGAGGGGGTGCTCGATGATGGCCAGCTCTCCGGCCTCGATCTTCGCGCGCAGCTCGGCATCGACGAGGATCCGCTTCACCTTGCCCTTGCGGCTCTGGAAGAAGAAGGCGTCGGTGCCGGAGGTCTCCAGGCCCAGGGCGCCCGCCACCCGGCGGACGTCCTCGGCCAGCTGGCGCTCCCGCTGGGCCCGCTTGCGGTTCTCGGCCTTCTCCCGCTGCAGCTCGGCCTGCCGGGCGCGCTCGGCCTTCTTGGCCTCGGCGGCGGCGAGCTCCTCCGGGGTCAGCTGGAGGCTCTCGACGGCCTCGCCCCCCTCCGGCCGCCCCCGCCGGCCCTTGCCCCGGCGGTCGGGCCGGCCTCCCCCCTTGCGGGCGGCCTGGCGGCGAGCCTCCTTGGCGGCGGCCTCCTCGGCCTTCTTGGCGTCCTCCTCGCTGACCAGGCCAGCCTGGAGGAGCTGATCTCGGAGGTTTCCCAGACCCATGCATCGTTCTCCAAAGTGTCGGTCCAAGGTATGACAACGGCCTCATCGGAGGCCAGGAGAAACGGCCCCGACAGCCCACAGGAGAGAGCGACCATGCAGGACCCCATCACGATTCTCCAGCAGCACTACGCCACCCTCGCCGACAAGGTGGACCACGCCCGCAAGAAGCTGGGCCGGCCCCTGACGCTGGCCGAGAAGACCCTCGCCGCCCACCTCGACGACGCCGAGTCCCAGAGCTGGGAGCGCAAGAAGGCCACCGCCATCCTGCGCCCCGATCGTGTCGCCATGCAGGACGCCACCGCCCAGATGGCCCTGCTCCAGCTGGCGGCGACCGGCCGCAAGGAGGCCGCGGTGCCCTCGACGGTGCACTGTGACCACCTGATCCTCGCGCACAAGGGCGCCGAGCACGACCTCAACCACGCCAACGACATCAACGGCGAGGTCTACGCCTTCCTCAAGAGCGCCGCCGAGAAGTTCGGACTGGGCTTCTGGAAGCCGGGCGCCGGCATCATCCACCAGGTGGTGCTCGAGAACTACGCCTTCCCCGGCGGCATGATGATCGGCACCGACTCCCACACCCCCAACGCCGGTGGCCTCGGCATGCTGGCCGTGGGCGTCGGCGGCGCGGACGCCATGGAGGTCATGGCGGGGATGCCCTGGACCGTGAAGATGCCCGGCCTCATCGGCGTGAAGCTCACCGGTGAGCTCTCGGGCTGGTCCTCTCCCAAGGACGTCATCCTCAAGGTGCTCGACATCCTCACCGTGAAGGGCGGCACCGGCCACATCGTCGAGTACTTCGGCCCGGGCGCCCGCACCCTCTCGTGCACCGGCAAGGCCACCATCTGCAACATGGGCGCCGAGCACGGCGCGACGACCTCGACCTTCCCCTACGACCAGAAGATGGCGGCCTACCTCGCCTCCACCGGCCGTGAGGCCTGGGCCAAGCTCGCCGACGAGCAGGCGGCGCACCTGCAGGCCGATCCCGAGGTCGAGGAGAACCCCGAGAAGTTCTTCGACCGGGTCATCGAGATCGATCTCTCCACCCTCTCGCCGCACCTGGTCGGCCCCCACACCCCCGACCTGGCCCACCCCATCGATCGGATGGGTGAGGACGCGAAGAAGGAGGGCTGGCCCCTCGAGGTGAAGGCCGCGCTGATCGGCTCCTGCACCAACTCCTCCTACGAGGACATCACCCGCGCCGCTCACATCGCCCGCCAGGCCACCGCCGCCGGCAAGAAGGCCGTGATGCCCTTCTTCGTCTCACCGGGCTCCGACGGCGTGATGGCCACCATCAAGCGCGACGGCCTGATGGACGACCTCGAGGCCATCGGCGCCATCGTGCTCGCCAACGCCTGCGGCCCCTGCATCGGCCAGTGGCAGCGCGAGGGTCAGGAGCCGGGCGTACCGAACTCCATCGTCACCTCCTTCAACCGGAACTTCCGCAAGCGGGCCGACGGCAACCCCGACACCCTGGCCTTCATCGGCTCGCCCGAGCTGGTCACCGCCATCGCCCTCTCCGGCCGCCTGGACTTCGATCCGGCGAAGATGGACCTCGACGGCGTGAAGCTCGAGGCCCCGCAGGGCAAGGAGCTCCCCGAGGGCGGCCTCGAGATGGACGCGAGCGGCTACATCGCCCCGCCGGCCGACGGCTCCTCCGTCGAGCTCGACGTGAAGCCCACCTCCGATCGCCTGGCCCTCCTCGAGCCCTTCGCGCCCTGGGACGGCGAGGACTTCGTGGGCCTCACCCTGCTGCTCAAGGCCAAGGGCAAGTGCACGACCGACCACATCTCGCCCGCCGGCAAGTGGCTGCGCTTCCGCGGTCACCTCGACAACATCTCCGACAACATGTTCAACGGCGCCTTCTCCGCCTTCGGCGGGGAGTCCGGCCAGGTGAAGGACCTCATCGACGGTGAGGCGAAGGGCATCTCCGAGGTCGCCCGCCACTACAAGGCCGAGGGGCGCTCCTGGATGGTCGTCGGCGACGAGAACTACGGTGAGGGCAGCTCCCGCGAGCACGCCGCCATGTGCCCCCGGCACCTCGGCGCCAAGGCCGTGCTCGTGCGCAGCTTCGCCCGCATCCACGAGACCAACCTCAAGAAGCAGGGCGTGCTGCCGCTGACCTTCGTGGACCCGGCCGACTACGACAAGTTCCAGGAGGAGGACAGCATCTCCATCACGGGCTTGAAGGAGCTGGCCCCGGGCTCCCTCGTGAAGGTCACCCTGAAGCACGCCGACGGCAGCGAGGAGAGCTTCGAGGCGAAGCACTCGATGACCGCGATCGAGCTGGAGTGGTTCGGAGCCGGCTCGGTGCTCAACTGGCTGCGCAACCAGGCGTCCTGAGGGGCCTGACATGGGTGGGGGTGTGAACGGCGCCTTCGGGCGGGCCGAACTGCACGCGCTCTACGATCGCCTGGGCATCCCGGGCGTCGTGGACGCGCATTGCCACTTCATGCCCCAGCCCCTCCAGGAGAAGGTCTGGGAGTGGTTCGACGAGCAGGCGCCGGTGCCCTGGCCGATCACCTACCGGGGTGACGAGCAGCAGCGCCGGCGCTGGCTCGAGGAGCTGGGCGTCGTCCGCTACACCTCCCTGAACTACGCCCACAAGCCGGGGATGGCCGCCCAGCTCAACGCCTTCACCCTGGGCCTCCTCGACCGTGACCCCAAGGTCCTCGGCACCGGCACCTTCTACCCGGAGCCCAGCGCCGCCGAGGACGTCGCAGGGATGCTGCAGGACCCCCGGGTGAAGGGCTTCAAGCTCCACCTGCAGGTGAGCGGCTTCCACCCCGACGATCCGCTCCTGCATCCCTGCTACGAGCAGATCCAGGACGCCGGCAAGGTGCTGATCCTCCACGCCGGCTCGGCGCCCATGGCCGGCCGCCACACCAACACCGAGGCCGTGGGCGCGATGCTCGAGCGCTTCCCGCGCCTGAAGGTGATCATCGCCCACCTCGGCGCCCACGAGACCGAGCACTACCTCGAGCTCGCCTCGAAGCGGGTGGGGACCTACCTCGACACGGCGATGGTCTTCGTCGACTTCGGCGCCGTGCCGCCGATCTCCAGCGAGGCCAAGGCCAGGCTCGCGCGCCTGCAGGACCGCATCCTCTTCGGCAGCGACTACCCCTCGATCCCCTACCCCTACGAGCACCAGGTCGAGGGGCTCGTGCGCCTGCGGATGGGCGACGGCTGGATGAAGGCGGTGCTGCGGGAGAACGCCATGCGCCTCTTCGGCGGGCAGGGATGATCCTCCAGGTCGTCTGCGCCCCGGGGCTGGAGAAGGTCGTCGAGGCCGAGCTGCGAGCGCTGGGGCACCGGCCGAAGGCCGTGGGGCCGGGGCTGCTCTCCATCGAGGGCTCGCCCCTCGACGCGGCCCGGGCCTGCCTGATGCTGCGCAGCGCGACCACCCTGCGGGCGCTCCTGGTCCAGGCGGAGGTCCGGGGGCAGGGTGATCTCCGCAACGCCCTGGGCAGCGGCGAGCTGCCCCGCTGGCTGCCCCCGGGCAGCTCGATCTCCCTCAAGGTGGATCTGAAGCGCTCCTGGCTGCGCCACTCCGGCGTGTTGAAGGAGGCGCTGGTGGCGGCGCTGCCAGACCGGCCCCTCGACCCCGCGGGCCTCGGCCTGCTCGTGCGCCTCGAAGGGAGGAGCCTGACGGCGAGCCTGGACCTGGCCGGCGAGCCCCTCCACCGGCGGGGCTGGCGCCGGGAGGGCGGCCGGGCGCCCCTGCGGGAGACCCTGGCCTGCGGGCTGCTGGGCCTCGCGGGCTGGAAGCCCGAGGAGGCGCTCTACGATCCGATGTGCGGCTCCGGCACGATCCCCATCGAGGCGGCGCGCTGGTCCCTCGGGCTGGCCCCCGGCGCGGAGCGCGACTTCGCCCTGGAGCGGCTGGCGGTCTTCGAGCCCTTCGCCAGCGAGTACGACGCCCTGACCACGATCACCGCGCCGCCGAGGAAGGTGGCCCCGATCCTGGCCAGCGACGCTCACCGGGGCGCGGTCGGCTCGACCACCCGCAACGCCACGCGGGCCGGGGTCGCCGGGGTGGTCGAGGTGAGCCACGCGGCGCTCCCCGAGGTCGCGCGCCCCGACTGCGCGCCGGGCCTGGTGATCTGCAACGCTCCCTACGGCCGCCGGATCGGTGAGGATCGGGGCGAGGTGCGCGCGGCCCACGCCGCCCTCGGCGCGGCCCTGCGCGGCCCGCTGGAGGGCTGGCGCCTGGCCCTGCTCACCCGCGACGAGGGCCTGGCGAAGGCCACCGGGCTGACCCTGAAGAAGGCCGCTGATCTCGAGAACGGCGGCCTGCGGGTGGGGGTCTACCTCACGCGCTGAAGGGGTCAGCGGTCGTTCATGCCCTTGCCGGCGAGGATCGCCGGGGCCCACTTCTCGATGCGGGCGCTGCGGGTCTTCGACTGCTTGGCGTCCGAGAAGTGCAGGAGGTAGGCGCGGCGCCTCCCCGGGGTGAGGGCCTCGAAGGCGGCCTTCAGCTTGCGGTCCCTCTTCAGGCGGGCCGTGAGCTCCTCGGGGTAGGGGAGCTCCTCCCGCACGAACTCGACCTTCCTCCCCGCCTTCTCCAGCTCGATGGCCTCCTTCAGGTAGCGCCTCAGGGCGGCCTTCATCTTCCGGATCTGGGCCACGCTCTCGAACTCGATCTTCCGCATCGAGCGGGAGGCGTGTCCGGGGGCGATCAGGATGCCCTCGGGGTCGGAGAGCAGGACGCCCTTGAAGAAGCCTAGGGCGGCGCCGCTCTTGAGGCTCCAGACCCACGCCACGTTGGCGTCGCCGTGGGTGTAGCAGGGGCCCCGCCACTTGTAGTCCTCGACGAGGGCGGTCGAGCGCAGGACGGCGCGCAGCTCGGTGAGCTCGGCCTTCCAGCGCCGCTCCTTCGCGTAGAACGCCTCGATCTTCTCGTCCCTCTCGCTCATGGGGGACGAGTCTGCGCCTCGCGGGGCGGCCGTCAACGAACCGATCGAGCCCGCTCGGCCCCTCGATGGGGGAGGAGGAACTGGACCCCGGATCGGTGATATCCATGGGGGATGGGAAATCGAGGGACCACTTGGATCGCCGGGTTCGTCTGTCTTCTCTTCGTCGCCGCCTGTCCGGCCGAGAAGCTCGCCCCTCGCAAGGTGGGCAGCGCCGTCGGCCGCCTGAGCGTCCGGAACGCCGCGGTGATGACCTCGCTCATCAGCGGCAACGACGAGTGCGGCTTCAAGAGCCCCGGCGTCTTGAACAACTTCACCGTCGAGGGTGACATCGGCAGCGAGGGCTCGGTCACCTACACGGTCGGCAGCTGCCAGCTGAACCTCGGCACCCTCCACGAGCTGAAGTCGGACTGCAACGGCGACTCCACCAGCGCCGGCGGGACGGTGACGATCTCGGGCACCATGACCATCCGGGGCATCCTCACCGGCAACGTCGAGACGCCGGTCGTGCCCTCGAGCGCCGACGCCACGTCGATCCACCTCGAGGCTCGCTTCACGAACTTCGACGTGCAGGTCTCCTACTCGCCCAACAGCCTGCGGCAGATCTCGGGGGCGCTCTCCTGGGACGCCGAGCCCCACCTGGCGATCTCCGCCACCACCGGGCTCTGCTCCATCGCGACCTCGGACATCTCGCTGAACAACCTGAGCTACAGCGACGCCATCGTCCACGTGACCGCCGAGAAGCGCGACTTCGACGTGCACGTGCCCACCTCGGCCTTCTCGGCCCAGGTCGGACGCTGGGGCCCGCGGGAGAACTGGATCAGCGGCCAGATCACCGTGGCGGGCGGCAAGGTCGTCTCGCTGCCCAACGACAGCGACGACTCCCCGGTGCTCGACGTGGACTACGAGCGGGGCTACCACCTCGACTCCTTCGCCTGCGCCGAGGACCTGCAGGTCCCCATCTCCTACCAGTGCAAGTCCCTGGCGCCCGCCCTGGCCCACGGCCTCTCCCGGCTGACCGTGCCCACCCTGGCCAACCTCACCAAGCTCGTCGACGCCGACACCACCTGCGGCTTCTCCAGCGCCGGCGTGAAGAACGGCGTGCAGATCACGGGCAACCTGGGAGAGACCGGAGGCTCGGCGACCTGGCGGGTGCAGAACTGCCTGATCGACTTCCCCCAGCCGGTGATCGTCAGCGAGGACTGCAACGGCGCCCAGCGGATCGCCCAGGGGCGGGTGACCATCAACGCCACCAAGACCTTCACCGGCTTCCGCACCGGCGATCCCGAGAACCCCATCGCGCCGACCGCCTGGAACCCGGCGGTGATCACCCTCCAGGCGAGCTTCGACCAGCACGACATGCAGGACACCGGCAGCGGCAACACCCTCACGGTGCACTCCGGAACCCTCTCGGGCATCGTCCGCCCGCGGGTGGCGATCGACACGACCACCGGGATCTGCTCGAAGGTCGGCGGCTCGGGTTCCTTCGAGAACCTGACCTGGCAGAACGCCGACGTCACGATGCGGACCAGCAGCGGCACCTTCCGGATCGCGGTCACCGGCACCGACCTCGACGCTCAGGCCGGGCCCGGCGACAGCACCGAGAACAGCCTCACCGGCCAGGCCACCATCGACGGCCAGACCTACACCATCCCGGTGCCCGGTGAGGCACCCGACCTCGATCCCTCCTACGACGCCCAGGCCTTCGAGGACTCGTGGGCCTCCTGTGATCCCGAGCTGGCGGTGCCTCGCTCCTCCGACGAGTGCTCCCTCAACCGCGTCCTCGGCGCCAACGCCGCCCGGCTGATGACCAAGGTCATCGGCAACCTCGGCTCCCTGGTGAACGACAACACCGTCTGCGGCTTCGAGAGCGATCCCGTGCGCCTCGGCCCGATCGACATGCAGGGCGACCCCGACCTCGGCGAGATGGGCTACGTGAAGTGGACCGCGCCGAACTGCCTGGTCGCCGACGGCCCGGTCACCCTCAAGGAGGCCGACTGCCAGAACGTCGAGACCTACTACAGCGGCAGCGCCCGGGTCTGGGCCTTCCGCACCGTGCGGGGAGAGCGCGAGCAGCTCGCCGGCCTGATCGAGTCGGTGATCATGCGCGAGCGGAACGCCATCGACATGGAGATCGCCGACTCGGAGCTCACCGGCTTCTCGATCTGGGACGAGCTGAACGGCGAGCCCACGCTCCCGGTCAAGCTCATCATCGACTCGGGGAACATCTCGGGCATCGTCCACCCGATCCTTGGCGAGTCGGCCACCGAGGCGGGGGTCTACGACTACGTCTCACCGGTCTCCCAGTACGAGGGCGTGACGGCGACCAACCTCGCGGCGACCATGGAGGTCGGGGCGGCGACCTTCTACCTGGACATCGAGACGGCCACCATCGACGCCATGAACGGCGTCTGGCTCGGCGACGGCAACCGGATCGCGGGGACGATGACCATCAACGGGGAGGACATCACCATCGGTCCCGACCGGCTGGTGCCCAGCTTCGATCAGGCGGCGTTCAACGCCTCCTACAGCTGCGATCCGACGCTCCGTGCGCCGATCCCCCACCAGTGATCGGCCCGCCGGGGGCTACTCGTCCCGGCGGAGGTAGGTGCCCATCATGTCGACCAGCTCCGTGAAGTGGAGGGGCTTGGGGAGGTAGTCGGTGGCGCCCGACTCCTCGGCGACGACGTGGAGGGCCTCGGCCTCGAGGGCCGAGATGAAGATCACCAGGATGTCGGTGAGCTCGGCGTCGCCGCGGATGGCGCGGCAGATCTCGGTGCCGTCCATCTCGGGCATCAGGATGTCCATCAGCACCAGGGGCGGGTGGAGCTCGCGGATGAGGGCGAAGGCCTCCTCGCCGTCCGAGGCGGTGTGCACCTCGTAGCCATGCTTCTCGAGGGCCTGCTTGACCAGATCGAGCACCACGGGGTCGTCGTCGGCGACCAGGATCGGCTGGAGGTGCTTGCTCTTGCGATCGAGGCGCCCCTCGAGGGCGTGGACGATGGCCTCGTTGAGCTCGGCCCGCATCAGGGGCGAGGGGTCGATGAAGCGAAGCCCGGCGCTGCGGGCCTTCTTGCTCGCCCAGGCGACCTCGGCGGTCACCCGGGTCCACGACTCGGCCTCGGGGGAGGTCTTCAGGTCGACCACCACGCTCTGCCCGGTCTGGAGGGGCAGGGGGGTGGCGACGAAGATCCCCGTCTCCGAGACGTTGCGGGTCTCGGTCTCCTCCTCGGCCTCCGGATCCACGAAGCGGACGGGCAGCGCCAGGTGGGCGCGCACCGAGTGGCGCGCGGGCTGGTAGCTGCCCCGGGGGGCCCCCAGGCCCAGGAAGCGGCGCAGCTTGGTGAGCTCCCGCTCGTCGATGCGCACCCAGACTCCGTCCGGGAAGCGGCGGCTGCCGCGGCGGTGCCCGGAGACCAGGGCCCGGAAGACGACCGGCACGGCCACCTGATCCAGCGAGACGGTCACCGGGACCCGCTCGCCCAGGGGCGGCCGCTCGTCGGTCTGGATGAAGAGGCGGTCGTGGTAGCCGGCCACCAGGTCGTGCCAGAAGCGGTAGCGATCGCCGTACGAGAGACGCAGAGCCATGGAATTCCTCTTGCCGTCGCGTGAGTGCGTGACGTGGCCGGGCGTCCGGCCCCCCCTTTTTGCCCCCCAAGGGGGCCACAACTCCCGGCCTGAAGGCAAGGCCTAGGTAGCGACCTCCCGCAAGCCCGAGAGCCGGGCGATTCGGGCCAGGTAGGCCTCGTCCAGCGGCGCCGCCGGGCCCAGGCGGCGGTCGAGGAAGTGCTCGAGGACCGCCCCGTCGGTGCCGTCGGCCGCCATGGCGGCCGCCCAGAGGAGGAAGGAGAGGCGCTCACCCGCCCGGCGCATCTCCAGGGTGGCGAGGGCGTCGGGCGCCTCGAGGGTCTGGCGCAGGTGGGCCTCGGCGGCCTCCAGCGCCGCGAGGATCCGGCCGTGGCCCGAGGCCAGCTGCCGCAGGTGGGAGAGGAAGCCCTCGTGCACCTCGAGCCGGCGGCAGTCCCGCAGCACCTGGTTCAGCAGCACGTTGTGGGTGCCCTCCCAGTTCTCGTAGACCACGTTGTCGCGCAGCAGCCGCGGCAGCACCGAGAAGCTCTCGATGGCCCCGTTGCCTCCGAGGACCTCCACCCCCGAGAGCACCACCTCGTGGCCGGACTGGGCGCCCCGCATCTTGTTGAGGTTCACGGCCATCCGGTGGAAGTCGGCCAGCGCCGCGTCCCCCTCACCTCGCTCCAGCCGATCGGCCAGGTGCAGGAGGTAGAAGGTGCCCGAGACCATGGCGTCGGCCTCGACCCGCATGTCCGCCAGGGTCTCCTGCACCATCGGGTAGCGGCCGATGGCGGCGCCGAAGGCCCGGCGGTGCTCGGCGTAGCCCCGCGCCACCCAGTGGCTGCGGCGAGCGATCGCCGCGGTGCCCACGGCGTTCCAGAGCCGGGAGGTGTTGATGACGTGGGTCATCATGTTCTTGAAGCCGTCCTCGAGCGGGCCCAGGGGCCAGGCGCGCAGGCCCAGGAGGTCCAGCTCGGCGCTGGCCATGCTCCGGGTGCCGAGCTTGTCCTTCAGCCGCCGGATCGCGAAGTGGTTGAGGCTGCCGTCGGGGAGCCGCCGCGGGGCGAGGAAGAGGGAGAGCCCCCTCGTCCCGGCCGGGGCGCCCTCGGGGCGCGCGGTGAGGAGGATCAGGTCGGCGGTGACGTTCGAGCAGAACCACTTCTCGCCGGTCAGCTCCCAGGGCTCCCCTCTGGCGCCCGGGCGGGCCACCACCTCGTTGGCGCCGACGTCGGAGCCGCCCTGCACCTCGGTG
Organism: Deltaproteobacteria bacterium; assembly: GCA_029210625.1. Lineage (NCBI taxonomy): Bacteria > Pseudomonadati > Myxococcota > Myxococcia > Deltaproteobacteria bacterium. Next base: position 54,158 of record JARGFU010000013.1, read on the forward strand.
AGGAACTGGGCCCCGTGGGCCAGCTCGTCGTAGTCGGTGGAGAGGAGGCGAGGCAGGTAGCGCGCCTTCAGCTCCTCCGAGCCCACCGCGCGCAGGGCCTTCACCAGCCCGGCGGTGCAGGCGGCGGGGCAGTTGTGGCCCGCCTCGCCGTTGAGCCCCGAGAGGTAGCCCAGAGTCTGCGAGCGCAGCACGCCGCCGTCCTCGCCGAGGGCGGCGATCACCCCCGAGCCATAGATGGCGCGCCCCGCGGCGTGGTAGCTCGGGTGGTGCTCCACCGCCTCGAGGCGCTCGCCGAAGGGCCCCCAGCGCTCGAGCCTCGGGTGGTTGCCCACCCGGTCGTTCAGGCGCACCAGGGGATCGATCTCGGTGGCCGAGATCGCGCCGAACTCGGAGAGCTCGGCCTCCCAGGCCTCGAGGGTCTCCTGGCCGGCCCAGGCAGCGACCACCCGCCGCAGGTGCGCGTCGGCCTCCCAGAAGTTCGTCGGCTGGTGGGCGTCGAAGGCCTCGAGGTCGGCCCGTCCGGCGGTGGTGTCGTAGGCGCTCATGACGCGAGCAGCGCCTGGTGGGCGTCCTTGAGCTGGGCCAGGGCCTCGCGGGCGCGGGGCTCGGCGGCCTCGAAGCGCTCGCCCTCCTCGAGGGGCACGACCACCTCGTAGTAGCTCTTGAGCTTGGGCTCGGTGCCCGAGGGCCGCAGGATCACGCGGCGGCCGCCCTCCAGGCGGTGGATGAGGACGTTCCCCGGCGGGATGCGCCCGTGTCCCTCGCGCAGATCGATGGTCTCCACCACGGCGAAGGGGCCGATGGTGGTGGGAGGGCTCTCCCGGAACTGCTTCATCAGCCCATCGATCTTCTCCTGCCCCTCCCGCCCGGGGAGCACCAGGCTCTTCTGCAGGGTGAGGTGCAGGCCGAACTCGGCGTAGATCTCGGTGAGGGCATCCCAGATGGTCTTGCCCTGCGCCCGGAGGCCGTCGACCAGGTCGCAGAAGACGACCGCGGCGCTCACGCCGTCCTTGTCCCTCACGAGCTCGCCGACGGTGTAGCCGAGGGCCTCCTCGTAGCCCATCACGAAGCGGGAGCCGGCCTCGGCGCTGTGGTCCATCGCCGCGTTGGCGATCCACTTGAAGCCGGTGAGGGTCTCCAGGAAGGCCACGCCCCGGGCGACGGCCATCTTCTCCAGCAGCTGCGAGGACACCAGCGAGCAGGAGATGGAGAGGTTCTCTGCGGTCTTCTCGCGGCCCATGAGGTAGTCGGCCAGGAGCACGCCCACCTGATCCCCGGTGAGCATCCGCCAGCCCGCATCGGTGGGCAGCGCGATGGCGAGGCGGTCGGCGTCCGGGTCGTTGGCGACCGCGACCTGCGCGCCCACCTCGTCGGCCAGGGCCAGCACCGCGTCCATCGCCCCCTCCTCCTCGGGGTTGGGGAAGCGCACGGTGGGGAAGTCGCCGTCCGGCTCCCGCTGGGAGGCGACGGTGTGGACCCGCTCGTAGCCGGCGCGGGCGAGGGCCTCCTCCGTCTCCCGGGCGCCGACCCCGTGCAGGGGGGTGTAGGCGATGGTGAGGTCGGAGTGCTCGCCCGCCTCCGCCTTGCGCAGGTTGGCCACCCCCTTCAGGTAGGTCTCGATCAGGTCGCTGCCCAGCTCGATCAGCCTCCCTTCCGCGCGGGTCGCCTCGAGATCGCCGAGGGGCAGCTCGTCCGAACGGCCCACCCGGGCGATCTGCGCGGCGATGCCCTCGTCGTCCGGCGGGACGATCTGGGCGCCGTTGGGCGCGTAGACCTTGTAGCCGTTGTACTCGGGGGGGTTGTGGCTGGCGGTGACCATCACGCCGGCGGCGGCGCCGTGGTGGAGGACGCCGAAGGCGGTGACCGGCGTGGGCAGCACGTCGCCGCCCAGGAAGACCTTGAAGCCCTCGCCCAGGAAGATCCGGGCGGCGTCCTCGCTGAAGATCCGCGAGTTCTTCCGGCCGTCGTAGCCGATCACCACGCCCCGCTCCTTCGCGCCCTCGACGGTGGCGGCGTAGTGGCGGGCGACGCCGGCGCTGACCTTCCGCACCAGCACCCGGTTCATCCGCAGGGGGCCGGCGCCGAGCACGCCCCGGATGCCGGCGGTGCCGAACTCCAGGACGCCATCGAAGCGCTCGACGAGCTGCGCTCCGGCGGCCTCTTCGGCCAGCAGCGCCTCGAGCTCGGCGCGGGTCACGGGATCGGGATCTTCGGCCAGCCAGGCCTCGGCGGCCTTCTTCGCGTCGGTGGGGTTCATGGCCGGGCAGCCTACCCAACCATCCCCCGCCTACGCTACTCGTGGGCTCGAAAACGAGGTAGACGATCCTATCCCTGGAGGGGGTCGATCCCGTGTCCCAAGCCGATCTCAAGCCGCTCGTCGAGCTCGCCCACGCGTTTCGCAGGGAGCAGTCCCTGGAGGAGATGCTCCAGGCCACCGTCGACACGGTGGCCCGGGTCCTCGAGACGCCGCGGGCCTCCATCCGCCTGCTCGACGCCGACGGCCGCCGGCTGCTCGCGATGTGCAGGGCCGGTGAGCCCCTCCACTCGAACCCCAGCACGGCCTTCCAGATCGGTGAGGGGATGATGGGCTGGATCGCCCAGCACCAGCAGCCGATCCTCGTGGACGACGCCGAGGCCGACGAGCGCTTCGTCTCGCGGCCGGGCAAGCAGAGCCACGCCGGTGCCTTCGTGGGGGTGCCCCTCATCTCCGAGGGCAACTGCATGGGCGTCATCAGCGCCGTCGAGCCCGAGGTGGGAAGCCTCGGTGAGTCCGACCTCGAGATCCTCGAGCTGATCGCCGGCATCTGCGAGCCTCACATCCACATCGCTCGCCTCAAGCGCCTGACCCAGGTGGACGCCCTCACCGGCGCCTTGAACCGCCGGGGCCTCGATCTGGCCATGCCCCAGACCTACTCGCCGAGCGTCGATGAGCGCGAGGGCAAGGTGGTCTCGGTGATGATGGCGGACATCGATCACTTCAAGCGGGTGAACGACACCTACGGCCACGCCGTCGGCGATCTGGTCCTCCACAAGGTCACCCTGGTCCTGGGCGAGACCCTGCGCTTCAACGACTCGGTGATCCGCTACGGCGGCGAGGAGTTCCTCCTGGTCCTGCCCGGGATGCGCCTCGGGGAGGCCGCCATGGTGGCCGAGCGAGCCCGCGCGGCGGTCGAGGAGACCGTGTTCGAGGTCGAGGGGAGGCCCGAGCCCATCCAGGTGACGATCTCCATCGGAGCGGCCCAGCGCCGGGAGGGCGAGCAGCGCGACTCGCTGATCGAGCGGGCCGACGCCGCCCTCTACGAGGCCAAGGAGGCGGGCCGCAACCGGGTGGTCACCTCCGACGAGTAGCGCCCCGGCTCCGAGGAGTTAGAATCGTCGGGCCTTGAGTAACTTCTTCGAGGACGACTGGAAGCCTCTGCGCGGCGCAGGGGCACCGAAGGTGGCGACCGGGTCGGATGACGAGCGCACGCGCTTGCTGGCGTGCCTCGACGGGGAGACCCCGGTTCGGATGTTGCCGGCCATCAGCGGGCTGGCCCGGGAGCGGGTGCTCATCCTCCTGGGCGAGCTCCTCAAGGAGGGCAGGCTGGTGGAGGCGCCCACCACTGCGCCCCGGAGCGAGGAGGAGCCGGAGGACGACGAGGGGACCTTCGACGAGGAAGACCTGGAGGAGGCCGAGGAGGACGAGGAGGACGAGGCCCCGCGGACCAACCTGCGGCTGCTCTACGAGGCCGAGCTGCGGGAGCTCGACGTCGACGGCCGGGTGGCGGTGGCCCGGATCGCGGAGGGTGAGCTGCTCCTGGCGTGCACCCTCGATCCGCACCCCCGGGTCGTCGCGGCGATCCTCGAGAACGAGCGGGTCGGGTTGCCCCACGCCCGCTCCCTGGCCCGCCACCACCGCACCGCCACCGGCCTGGGGATCCTGTGCCGGGTGGTCGGCTTCGCCCGGGACGCGGAGGTCCAGCGGCGCCTGCTGCGCAACCCCCAGCTCACCGAGGGGCTCTTCGGCCGCCTGATGAGGGGCAAGCAGCTCCTCGAGTGCCACAAGCTGGTGACCAGCCGGGACATCACCGACCGCGCGCGCTCGGCGGCCAAGCGCCTCCTGCGGGCCCGCTTCCCGAGGGCCGACTCCGACGAGAAGCTCGCGCTCATCATCAAGACCGACGCCCGCTGTCTGGCGCACCTCCAGGGCCTCTCCCTGGACGGCCGCACCCTCGCCAAGCTCTGTGGGCGCACCACCAGCTCGGCGCTCTACATCCAGAACTTCGCCCGCTGGTCCTCGACCCCGCCTCCCTTGCTGATCCACCTCTCCCGGCAGAAGGTGGTCGAGCGCCAGCGGCGGCTCTTCACCCTCCTGGCCCAGCACCCCAACGCCCCGAGTCAGCTCAAGAAGAAGGGGTTTGGAGAGATCCCATGAGCGACCGACCCGACCTGCTGGCCAAGGCCCTGCGCTGGATCTCCGATCAGCGCCTCCAGGGAGACACCCGCCCGGCCTACCAGCTCATCGACGAGGCGAGCCGGCACTTCGACCTGACGCCCTTCGAGGAGCAGGGCCTGCTCTCGATGCTAGCCGGGGGGAGCTCTGCTCCCCCCGGACCCCCCAGCTCGAGCGGGGACGACTAGGACCGCTGCCCTCCGCCGGCTGGGCGCCGCCTGCGGGCGCTTCTGCCCCTTCCCTAGGGCTGGCTGCGGATGATCTCCAGCTCCCAGGACTCGAGGGAGCCGGTGTCGCGGGCGGCGCCGTCGGAGGCGGTGAGGGTCCAGGGGCCGTCCACCGCCATGCCGGCGAAGTCGCCGACCGTGTAGGTCTGCAGCAGATCGTCGGCGCCGCCGCCGGTGCGGTCGTGGAGCACGACCTCCTTGCCGCCGTGGGAGAGGGTCACCTTCAGGTCGCCCTGGTAGGGGTGCGTGATCATGACCAGCGCCGAGACGCTCTGCACCGTACCGGTGTCGCTCACGGTGATGGTGTCGCTCACGCCGGTGGCGTCGTTGTCGGGGATGGCCACGGCCGGATCCGAGGAGAAGGAGAGGGTGTCGGTCACCGGCGGGGTCGAGCACTGGGTGGTGCTCGCGCAGGCGGCGTCGTCGCAGTCGGTCTGGCCGTTGCCGTCGTTGTCCTCGCCGTCGCCGCAGATCTCCACCGGCGGGGCGATGTCGGGCAGGCCGCTGACGTAGGCGGTGGCGTAGCCCTCGATGTACTCCATCGAGATCCAGCCGTAGCCGGCGCCGAACTCGTTCTCGATGCCGAAGGAGTTGGTGCCCCAGCTGTTCTTGAAGAGGAAGAAGCCCTTGTCGAGCTCGGGGTTGCCATCGGCGTCGGTGACCAGCTCACCTGCGCCGTCGCGCTTCGGCACCGTGAGGTCGTCGTCCCAGCCCAGCAGCAGGATGCCATGGCCGGCGGGCTTCTCCCGGGAGACCTCGATGTCCTTCGCGTTGGGGGTGGTGACGTAGCCGGCCTTCCAGTAGTCGCGGTTCGAGGGCAGGGAGCCCGCGCCGTGGTTCCAGGCCTGGTAGAAGAACTCGACGCCGACGACGACGGCCTCGTTCTTGCCCGTCATGTGGGCCTTGATGCTGTTGGTGTTCAGCCAGCGGCCACGGGGCAGGTTGTAGAGCTGCTCGGCGGTGGCGGAGGCCGGCGGCTCGCCGTTGGTGTAGCACTTGGTCGGCATCGAGTCGCCGGTGCACTCCGGGTCGTTCGAGCTGCCCCACTGGCTGCTCTCGTAGGGCCAGAAGCCCTCGGCGGGGATGCCGAAGCGGTTGATGGCCTCGAGGTTGGAGCGGGCGTTGCTGCCGGCGGTGTTCGGGAAGGAGCCCACCTGGGTCTTCACCGACCACTGGAGGTACTGCTCGGAGAAGTCGGTCTCCTCGGCGGGCTGCCCGGCGGCGATGTAGAGGTGCTCCATCAGGGCGGTGGTGGCGAAGATGGTGCAGGTGCCGCGGCGGCCCTGGCTCTTCACCGCCGACTGCTTGTCGGCCAGGTCGAACTTCTTCGGGTAGACCGCGTCCGCCTTGTTGTCGTCGGGCAGGCTCGCGTTGGGCGGGGCGCCGTCGAAGATCGCGGCGAGATCCGAGAGCTCGGACTCGGACTCCTCGGGCGGGACGAAGCCCTCCGGGTCGTTCGGGCCGCAGGCGGCGAGGGTCAGGGCGAAGAAGAGGGCGAGGGAGCCAGTCGTGAAGGCACGCATGGGGCCTCCCTATCACACCGAAACCAGGGCGCGAAGCAGCTGGATCGGCGTCTCCTTGCGGCCCACGGCGGTGTGGGCGTAGCGTGACGGGTGATGAGCAAGAAGGAAGGATCGGGCTCGGGGGAGGGCGGCGAGCAGGCCGCCGCGAAGACGACGACGGCCGGCAAGAAGGCGTCCACCTCGAGGAAGACCAGCCGGAAGGCGTCGAAGAAGGCGACGGAGCCGGCCGCCGGGGAGGCCGAGGGCTCGGAGACGGTCGTGGACGAGGCCGCCGTCGAGGCGACCCAAGAAGCCGCGCCGATCGAGCCCCCCGTGATGGAGCCGGAGCCCGCGTCCCGGCCAGCACCGGAGCCAGAACCGGAGCCCGAGCCCGAGCCGGAGGAGGCCCGGGAGCCGGCGCCCGCTCCCGCGCCCCTGCCGCCCCTGGCGGGGCCCGCCGACACCGGTGAGATCATCGAGATCGAAGGTGTCCGGGGCATCCTGGCCGCGATGGGCGGCTGGCTCTGGGATCCCCGGCGCCGCCCCTGGACCATCGCCGTGGGCGCCGCCCTCGCCCTGATCATCGGCCTGCAGTTCGGCGGCGAGGAGGCCGAGCCGGCCGGTGAGCCGGCCGCCGCCGAGGCCGCCGTGCCGGTGGGTGAGCAGAGCCTGGCCGAGGAGGCCCGGCTGCAGGTGGCCGCGGGCGACCCCCTCGGCGCGGCCCGCCGGCTCGAGCCCGAGGTCACCCGCACCGACCGCAAGGGCGGAGACGCCCACCTCCACGCCGCCCTGGCCCACGCCTACGCGCAGGCGGGCTGGGGCGCCGACGCCGTGCCGCACTTCGAGTGGACCGCCCGCAAGGATCCCACGACGCTGCGGGACGAGGATCTGCGGGATCTGGTGCGCCTCCTGGGGCTCCCCGGGGCCACCCCCGAGGGCGTCCAGGCCACCCTGATCAGCGCAGGCCGGCGCAGCGTGCCCTTCCTCGAGGCGGCCTGGGAGGACCGGGACGCCCCGGTGCTCGTGCGCCGCCGCGCCGGCGAGGTGCTGCAGCGCCTGGGCGAGGACATCTCCCTGGTCGAGACCTACCGGCGGCTGCTGGAGCGGGGGGCCTGCCCCGCCCGCAAGGAAGCGGTGGCGCGCCTGGCCGCCGCGACCGACGACAAGGCGGTGGACCTGCTGGAGCAGGTCGCCGAGAGCGGCCGCTGCGGCGCCGCCGAGGCCCGCCGGGCGCTGGGCGAGTAGGCCCGGCCCCCGGGCGGCGCCTACTCCTCGGGGATCTTCGGCGGCCGGACGGGACCGAGCCGGTGCTCGCGCAGCACCTGATCGCCGGGGCCGGTCCAGGTGTCGCCGTCCCGCAGGGGCTCGGGCTCCGAGAAGCGCTCCCGGGCCGGGGCGTAGCGGGCGATGATCTCCTGCACCCGGTCCAGCGGGAGCTCCGGGGCGAGGTGACCGTCGATGCCCTCCATCGTCTCCGCCATGCAGAGCGCGTTGAGGATCGCCTCCTCGGTGGCCTCGATGGTGGCGGCGTAGAGCGGATCCATCCGGGGATCGAGGAGCGCCCGCACCCGGTACTCCATCTTCCTGGTCTGGCGGGGGACGGTGTTGGCCGTGGAGAAGCCGATCACGATCTCCCCCGAGCCGTGCGCGGCGTAGGAGCCCACCCGCCCGATGCCGAGGGCCGCCCGCTTGCAGAGGCGGGCGATCTGATGCGGCAGGAGGGGGGCGTTGGTGGCGACCACCGTGATGATCGAGCCGTAGATCGTGCGGCGCTTCTCCTGCTTGACGTAGTCCGGCGCCAGGAGGGCGCCCACCGGGACGCCGTCCATCCGCAGGTCGACCATCCGGCCGAAGTTCGACATGACCAGCACGCCGACCTTGTAGCCGCCGTCCTCTCGGGGGAGGCGGCGCGAGCTGGTGCCGATCCCCCCCTTGAAGTCCGAGCAGACCATGCCGGTGCCGCCGCCGACGTTGCCCTCGGCGACCGGGCCGTCGGTCGCCGTCTGGATGGCCTCGTAGACGTTCGCCGAGCGGACGTGGCGGCCGGCGATGTCGTTGAGGAAGGAGTCGTCGCACTCGCCCACCACCGGGATGAGCACGTCGTGCTCCTTCCCGATGCCCGGGTAGTGCTCGACCATGTACTTCACGGTGCCCTCGCTGACCGCGCCCACCGAGAGGGTGTTGGTCAGGAGGATCGGGGTCTCGATGAGGCCCCACTCCATCACCTGGGTGAGCCCCGAGATCTCCCCGGCGCCGTTGAGGACGAAGCCCCCGCCGACGACCCGCTCGTAGAAGATGTTCCCGGCGTTCGGCAGGATGGCGGTCACGCCCGTGCGCACCGGCCCCTTGCCCGCCTTGTGGGCCCCGTGGCCCCGGATGATGGTGGAGTGGCCGACGCGCACCCCGGCCACGTCGGTGATGGCGTTGCACTTGCCCGGCTGGTAGCGGCCCGGCGCGATCCCGATCTCACGTGCGCGCTTCCTCATGCGCTGGTCTCCTGACCGGGGCTCGGCTCCTGGCCGGCGCTCCGCTCTCGCTCCAGGTTGCGGAAGCGGCGCATCGCCGGCGCGAGGATCTCGCCCACGAGAGAGCGGTAGCTCATCCCGGCTCCCTCGGCGATGAGGCAGAGGTCCGACCAGCCGGGGGTCAGGCCGGGCAGGGGGTTGCACTCGATGAAGGAGACCCTCCCCTCCGAGTCGAGGCGCAGGTCGATCCGGGCCACGTCCCGGCAGCCGAGGGCGACGAAGGCGTTCCGGGCGGCCTTCTCCAGCTCCTTCAAGAGCGGTGGATCGACCTTGGCGGGCACCTCGTAGCGGATCTTGTCCTTGATATCGAGCTTGTCGTCGAAGGTGTAGATGGGGTGCGGGTCGTCCTTCGAGAGGAAGACGATCTCCATCGGGGGCAGCACCTTGGGCCGGCGGTCGCCGAGCAGCCCCACGGTGAACTCGCGGCCGGTGAGGAACTCCTCGACCAGGGCCGGCTGCCGGTAGCGGCCGATCATCGCGGTCGCCGCCGCACGCAGCTCGGCCTCGCTGGTGGCCACGCTGCGCTCCGCCACGCCCTTCGAGCTGCCCTCGGCCACCGGCTTGACCATGACCGGGTAGGTCACCCACTTGGGCAGGCGCTCCTTGCCGGTGTGGAGCACGACGAAGCGAGGCGTGTGGACCCCGGCCTGGTGCACCACCCGCTTGGCCAGCCCCTTGTCCAGGGCCAGGGAGAGGGTGGCCGGATCGCTGCCGGTGTAGGGCACGTCGATCAGCTCCAGCAACGCGGGCACCTGTGATTCGCGGCTGCGCCCACGGATGCCCTCGGCGATGTTGAAGACCACGTCGACCCCGCTGGCCGGGAGGATGGCCGCCAGCTCGGGCGTGGCCTCCAGCTCGACCACCTCGTGGCCGTAGCTCTCGATCGCCTCCCGCACCGCGGCGATGGTCGTCGGCGCGTCGTACTCGGCCTCCTCGTCGTTGAGGCCGCCCACCTCGGGCTTGATCCGCTTGAGGTTGTAGGTGAGGCCGACCAGCGCCTTCTTCCGGCGGGTCCGCTTCATCTGCTTGATCCCCCAGCGCTCGGCCGCGCTGCCGATCACGGCGCCGAGCACCGACTCCATCGTCTCGAGGCCGGCGAGCGCCGCCGACTGGTAGATCCCCGCGCCGGGCTCCAGGGAGGGCAGGGCGTTGATCTCGATGAAGTAGGGCTCGCCCTCGGGCGTGACCCGGAAGTCGATCCGGCCCAGGTCCCGGATCCCCAGCGCCCGGTAGATGGTGCGCGAGAGCTCGGCGAGCCGCTCGGCGAGGTCGAGGTCGAGCTCGGCGGGGACCTGCACCGAGACGGCGTCGGAGAGGGTCTGCTTCAGGTCGTACTCGTAGATGAGGTACTTGCGGCCGGCGGTGACCTTCGGATCGAAGGTGTACTCCCCCGCCGCGAGCACGCCTCCGGTCTCCGGGGAGGCCTTGGCCAGGAAGGGGACCACCACGTCGCGCCCCTCGATGTACTCCTCGACCAGCACGCCCGTGGGGTAGCGCTTCAGCCAGTCCTTCAGCTTCGCCTGCAGCTCGGCGCGGCTCTCCACCACCGAGTCCTGCGAGATGCCCTTGGAGCTGCCCTCGTAGTTCGGCTTCACGATCACCGGGTAGCGCAGCTGGGGCACCGGCTGCCCCGCCCGCTCGATGAGCACGCCGCGAGGCGAGGGGACGCCGTGCTCCTCGAGGAGCACCTTCGTCAGCTGCTTGTCGAGCGTGACCGCGCAGACGTAGGCGTCCGAGCCCGTGTAGGGGAAGCCGAGCTCCTCGAAGAGGCCAGGGTAGAAGGCCTCCCGGAAGCGGCCGCGGTGGCCCTCCGCGGTGTTGAAGACCAGGTCCGGGCGCAGCGCCTCGAGGCGGGCCACGGTCCGGGAGGCGGGGCCCGAGACCTCGACCGGCTCGACCGTGTGCCCGAGCGCGACGAGGGCCCTGGTGATCGCCTCGACGGTCTTGGGGGTGTCGAACTCCGCCTCTTCCTCGGTGGAGTTCAGCTGCAGGTTGTGAGTGAACGCGATCTTCATGGGCGGGACGATGCCGCCGCCGCTGCGGAAAGAAAAGGAGGAATCGGCTGGCGCCGGTCGCCGGGCTTCTCTGTCTAGGCGAGGGGCTCGCCGTTGATGGAGACGTAGGCCGGCAGGGGCAGGCCCTTCTGGATGCAGTAGGCCTTGAGGATGTTCCGCAGGAGGAAGGCCACCGTCACCGGGCCCACCCCCCCGGGGACGGGGGTGACCGCCGCCAGCCGCTCGTGGACCGCCCGGTCCACGTCCCCGCAGAGGGAGCCGTCGTCGTCGCGGGCGATGCCGGCGTCCACGACGATGAGGTCGTCCCGGCCCACCGCGTCCACCAGCGCTCCGTCCACCAGGCGCTTCACCCCGGTGGCGGAGACGAGGACGTCGGCCCCGGCCACCTCGGCGTGCAGGTCCCGGGTGTGGATGTCGCACATCGTCACCGTCGCCCCCTCGTTCTGGAGCATGACCGAGAGGGGGCGCCCCACGATGTGGGACTGCCCGAGGACCACCACCTTCTTGCCTCGCAGGCCGGAGACGCCCTCTCGCTTGGGGAGGACCGTGTCGAGCATGTGGACGATCCCCCAGGGGGTGCAGGGGTGGAGGTAGGGGACGGAGCTGCGGACGGTGAGGCGGCCCACGTTCAGGGGGTGGAAGCCGTCCACGTCCTTCGCCGGATCCACCGCCTCGATGATCGCCTCGACGCTGATGTGCTCGGGGACCGGCAGCTGGATCAGCATCCCGTGGAAGTCCGGCGAGGCGTTGAAGCCCTGGATGAGGCCGATCAGGCTCTCCTGGGAGACCTTCGCGTCGAGATCGGCCGAGACCGTCTCGATCCCGGCGGCCCGGCAGGCCTTGAGCTTGGAGGCGACGTAGACCGACGAGGCCTCGTTCTCGCCGACCTGGATGACCGCGAAGCGCGGCTTCTCGTCCAGGGTCGCGATGTGCTCCTTCACCTGGCGGCGGATGTTCCTGGCGATGGCGAGTCCGTCGATCGTCTTCATGGCTTCCTGATGGGTCCGAGCTCGGGCTCGAGCTGGGCCTCGATGCGCACGCCCTCGGCGGGGTTCTGCACGGTGCGGCGCCAGGGGAGGTAGCCCTTCAGGCGCAGGGTGATCTCGGCCTGCCTGCCCTTCGCCTGCAGGGGCTGGGAGAGGGGGGTCTTGCCGATGAGCTTGCCGTCGACCCGCACCTCGGCGCCCGAGGGGAAGGAGTTCGCCAGGATCACCCCGGGGGTGACGATGCCGGCGCCCTGCGCCAGGTCGGCGGCGACCCCCTTGGCGATCTCCTTCTCCTTGCCCTTCAGGCCGGCGCTCTGCACCAGCCCCTGGCCGGCCCAGATCATCCCGACGATCGTGAGCAGGGCCAGGGCGCCCTGGAGCAGGCGGCCGAGGCCCGTGGCGGCGGGCTCGAAGACCCGGTCGCCCACCTCCCGCAGGGAGCGGCGCCGGCCCCCCAGGGGGCTGTCGGTGTCGACCCTCGCCCGCTTCTCGCGCTTCGGCTTCTTCGCCTTCTTCGGCTTGGGCTTGGGCTTGGGCTTGGGTGCCGGAGCCTCGCGGCGCGGCTCGGGAGGGGGCGGCGCGCCCTTCGGGACGGGCTCGAAGTGGGTGTCCTCCTCCTCGTACTCGTCCTCCCACTCGTCCTCGTCCTCGGGCTCCGGCTCGGGCTCGGGGAGGGGGCGGGCCTTCGGCTGGGAGACCGGCGCCAGGGGCGGGGGCTCGACGAGCTCGTCCTCGTCCTCGGCGTCCGGGGCCTCCTCGAGCATCGAGGGGGGCCGCACCCCGGGGTCGGTGTAGCGGCTCTTCGCCGGAGCGTTGGGGGGCTGGAAGCTGGGGCGGGAGGGCTGGGAGGTCTCGGGCGTGGGGCCGGTGGAGAGGGCGGCGCGCCGGCGCAGCGACTCCGAGCGCTCGGGCTGGGCGGCGGCGTCCGAGCTGCGCTGGCCCGGGCGCAGGGCGCGGGTCGCCTGCAGCACCCGCTCCGGCGCACCGGTGCCCAGCTCGCTCGAGGGGGTCATCCCCATGAAGCCGGAGAGCTCGTCGAGGACCTCCGAGGAGAAGTCGGCCTGGTCGCGCTGCTCGAGCAGCTTGCTCCAGGTGGCCAGCCGGTCGGGGAAGGTCGCCTTCATGAAGGCGCCGATCTCCACCGCACCCACCATCTGGCCGTTCTGGTGCAGCCAGCGCTCGAGGGCCTGGTGGAAGGCGTGGCAGCTCTCGTAGCGATCCTCGACCCGCTTGGCCATCGCCTTCGCCAGCAGCTCGTCCAGGCTCTCGGGGATGTCGTCCCGGATGCTCGACGCGGGCGGGTGGGCCTTCTTGATGATGGCGTCCATCACCAGGAAGTCGGTGGGCTGATCGTAGAGGCGCTTCCCGGTCAGGGTCTCCCAGAGGACGATCCCCAGGGAGAAGAGATCCGAGCGGCCGTCGATCTTCCGGGCCAGCACCTGCTCGGGGGACATGTAGGGGTACTTGCCCTTGATGACGCCGGTGCGGGTCTCGGTCAGCGAGTTGGCGGCCTTGGCGATCCCGAAGTCCACGACCTTCACCTGCCCCTCGTAGGAGACCAGCAGGTTCTGGGGGGAGATGTCGCGGTGGACCACCCCGAGGGGGGTGCCGTCCGGGGCGGTCTTGTGGTGGGCGTAGTGGAGGGCGGCGGCGGCCTCGGAGATCATCTTCACGGCCATGGGCACCGGTACGCCCGCGGCCTCCTCGGCCCGGCGGGTGATCATCCGCAGGTTCTCGCCGTGGATGAACTCCATGGCGATGTAGTAGGTGTCGCCGGTCCGCCCCAGGTCGTAGATCTGGACGATGTTCGGGTGACCCAGCTGGGCAGCCAGCCGGGCCTCGTCCAGGAACATCTTGATGAACTCCTCCCGGTCGGCGAGGCCCGGGAGGATGCGCTTGACCGCCACCAGCTTCTCGAAGCCGCCGGCCGCGCGCTGCTGCGCCAGCCAGATCTCGGCCATCCCGCCCCGGGCGAGGCATTTGACGAGCTGGTAGCGGCCGACATGAACCGACATGAAGGGCAGTCTCCCGCTTCGAGCCTACCACCGGGACCCGCTCCTGCCAGAATTCGCCAGATCGGATCGGGGGTGCTATACAGCGCCTCCCGCGCCGGTCGCCGTAGGAACCGGGCGGGCCGCTTTTCGGCTCTGTCCCTGGAGTCCTGGCGCAGCATCCCTCCTCGGACGAAGACCCCAGCATGCACGACTCGACCTTCTCCCTGGTCCCCGCCGGCCTCGGCGCCGCCCTCCAGAAGCGCGGCTTCACCTCTCTGACCCCCATCCAGGAGGCCGTCCTCGCCCCCGAGCTCGAGGGCCGGGACGTCCGGATGTCCTCCCAAACCGGCTCGGGCAAGACCGTGGCCCTGGGCTTCCTGGTCGCCGACCTCCTCGCCGGGCACCGGCCCCGCTCGGCGGGCAAGCGCTCGAAGAAGAAGGAGCCGGCCCGGCCGGTGGTGCTGATGATCGCCCCGACCCGGGAGCTGGCGATGCAGCTCTCCGACGAGCTCGGCTGGCTCTTCGCCTCGCTGAAGGTCGAGGTGGGGGTGGTCACCGGCGGCCGCCCGATCCCCGGAGATCTGCGCCTCCTCGAGCGCGATCCGGCGGTGCTGGTGGGGACGCCCGGCCGGCTCGTGGACCACCTGCAGCGCGGCCGCCTCGATCTGTCGGAGGTGGCCTGCGTGGCCATCGACGAGGCGGACGAGCTCCTCGACATGGGCTTCGCCGAGGAGCTCGACGCCCTGATGGAGTCGGTCCCCGAGGAGCGGCGCACCCACCTGATCTCGGCGACCTTCCCCCCCACGGTGAAGCGCCTCGCCGACCGCTACCAGCGCGACGCCGCCCGGATCGAGGGCACGCCCGCGGGCGCGGCGAACACCGACATCTCGCACCGGGCCTTCGTCCTGCGGCCGGCCCAGCGCCTCGACGCCCTGGTGAACCTCCTGCTCCTCGCCCCGGAGGAGAAGACCCTGATCTTCGTGCGCACCCGGGCCGACGCCGCCCGGGTCTCCGCGGAGCTGGCCGAGCTGGGCTTCCATGCCCGGGGCCTCTCGGGCGACCTGGGGCAGCGCGAGCGCACCGCCACCCTGGAGGGCTTCCGGGGCCGGGCGGTCTCCACCCTCGTGGCCACCGACGTCGCGGCGCGCGGGCTGGACGTGCCCGACGTGGCCCGGGTCGTCCACCACGACCTGCCGGAGAACGCCGACGTGCTCACCCACCGCAGCGGTCGTACCGGCCGGGCAGGCAAGCAGGGGGTCTCCCTGGCCTTCGTGGCCCCGAGCTCGCGCCGCAAGCTCGACCGCCTCTACCACGAGGCGGGGATCGCCTTCGAGTACGCCGACGTCCCCGGCGTCGAGGCGGTGAAGGAGGCGGCTCACGCCCGCCTGCGCGCCTCCCTGGGCGGCACCGAGGCCGAGGCCGCCACCGTGGCCCTCGCCGCCGAGCTCCTCGAGGGCGCCGAGCCCATCGCGCTGGTGGCGAGCCTGCTCGAGCGAATGGGGCCGGACGGGCCCTGCCACCCCCGCGCGATCCAGCAGGAGGAGTGGCGCCGTCCCGAGCGGAAGGGGCGGCACGAGCGGCAGGAGCGGCCGGAGCGCAAGCGGGGCCCCGGCCCGGGCCGGGCGGACAAGCACGAGGCCGACTACGTCCCCTTCCAGGTCTCCCTGGGCCGCCAGGGGGGCGCGGACGTCGCCCGCCTCCTGGCCATCGTCTGCCGCCGGGGGAAGGTCACCCGGGACGAGATCGGGGCCATCAAGCTCGGTCCCCGCTCCTCCCGGGTCGAGGTGATCGCCCACGCCGCCGCCGAGTTCGAGAAGGCGGCCGGCAAGATCGACCAGCGTGATCCCCGGGTGAAGATCCGCCGCTGGAAGGCCTGAGGGGCGGGCGGGGCCGTTACCGGCCCGTGACGGTAGATCCCCGGCGGATCCGGCACGTTGAAGGCAACGAGACCTTCAAGGAGCCCGCCGATGCGCCGATCCGCCCTCGCCCCCCTCGCCCTGACCCTCCTGACCCTCCTGCCCGCGGCCGCCCGGGCCGGTGAGGCCTCCGAGGAGGCGGCCGCCCGCCTCCTGAAGGACCGGATGGCCAACGAGCGCCCCCGGGACGCGGCCCTCCTCGCCGGAGTCGACGGCCGCGACGTGGTGGTGGTCGCCGGCAGCATGGATCGGGTTCAGCAGGTGCTGCGCCGCTCGAGCATCCCGCACACGGTCATCGCCCCGGCGCGGGTGCACGCCTTCGACTTCAACAACGATCAGATCGTGATGGTGAACTGCCCCGGCGAGATCGGGCCGAAGGGCCGGGAGAAGCTGGAGAAGTTCGTGCGGGCCGGCGGCACCCTCTACACCACCGACTGGTCGCTGCGAAACGTGGTGCAGAAGACCTTCCCCGGCACCATCCGCTGGAACGGCCGCGAGACCGACGATCACGTGGTCCCGGTCGAGGTGATGGAGAACGGCGACGAGCTGATGAACGGCATGCTCCTGCGCAAGGACGGCCAGCCCCAGTGGTGGCTGGAGGGGGGGAGCTACCCGGTGAAGATCCTCGATCCCGAGAAGGTGGAGGTGCTGGCGAGCTCCCGGCGGATGCAGCAGCGCTACGGCTCGGCGCCGGTGGTGGTGCGCTTTCGCTGGCACGACGGCCAGGTGATCCACGTGGTGAGCCACTTCTACCGCCAGCTCTCGACGCAGGGGCCCATGGTCGCCGCCGCCAGCGCGGTGGACGGCTACGGGGGCCTCACCGCGGCCCAGAAGAAGGCCTTCAAGGCGAGCGCCGGCGGCCGGGTGAAGGCCGGCGACGTGGAGTCCAGCTATGCCTTCCAGCAGATGACCACCAACCTGGTGGTCACCAAGCAGAAGCAGAACGAGGACCTCGACCGGCTCTACGACATGACCCCGAGGGCCGAGGTCGAGCTCGAGGGCCGCAAGGTGAAGAAGGGTGATCGGGTCCGCATCCTCTCCCGGAAGGGGGGGACGGTCCGCGTCCGCGACGACCGGGGCAACGAGGCCGAGCTGCCCGCGGCGGCCCTGGAGATGCGCTGAACCCATGCGGGCGCCTTGCGCTCTCACGGATCATGACGACCCTGTCGCCCATGACCCTTCCCAAGTGCGGCCTCTACAAGACCACCGCCGAGATCGAGGGCGTGCCCGCCGGTCGGCTGGTCTACTTCCACAACCACGGTGACCCCGGCCCGGGCATCTACCTGCCCGAGGGCTGGGAGTTCAACCGGGCGCGCTTCCAGCAGCAGGGGCGCACGCTCGCCGAGGACGAGCAGGCCGAAGACCTCGAGGCGGTGCTGCCCGAGGGGCTCTACCGGGTGCTCGAGACCTTCACCTGCTGCGAGAACGACTGCCGCACCTTCGAGGCCGGCCTGCTGGTTCAGGTCGGCTACAACGGCGAGGCCCAGCCCATCCTCTTCGTCCCCGAGTGGACCGAGCGGGGCCTGGCCTTCCCGATGCAGGGGCAGCCCCTGGATCCCGGGCGCCTCGCGAAGCTCGAGGAGCTGAAGGTCGCGCACCGCCACGTCCACGGCAGCGACGACACGCACTAGGTCCGGCGGAGCTGCTCGGCGACGAGCTGGAAGATCTCCCGCCCCGCCTTCTTGCCCTTCTCCTCCGAGGAGGGCCTTCGGGCGGTGCGCTGCAGCTGCCGCAGGCGCTGGACGTCGATGGCCGGGAAGGTCTCCACCAGCTCGGTGAGCGCGGCGTCGCCCTCGGCGCCCTCGGCCAGCAGCCGCTCGCGCCAGCGCTCGATGGCCTTCAGCTCCGCGCGCTCCCCCGGCGCCGGCCTCGAGAGCGCGGTGTAGGCCTCCTGGATGGCCTCGTGATCCGCCTCCCGCAGGAGGGCGGCGATCAGCTTCAGCTGGCGCTTGCGGGCGCCGCGCTGATGCAGGCGCCGCCCCTCGTCCACCTCTTCCCGCAGGTGGGCGTCCAGCGGGATGCGCTCGAGCGAGGCCACCGGGAGCTCCACCAGCTGGCGGGCCAGCTCGGCGACGGCCTCCAGATCCCGCTTGCGCTGGGAGCGGCTCGGCCCCCGCTCCTCCTCCGGGCGGTCCTGCTCATCCATCGGCCGGGGCCCCCAGGGAGGGCTGGCGGGCGTAGAAGACCGCCAGGAAGGTGAACGAGACCGCGCAGAGGATGTGCCAGAAGGCGTGCCCCTGGATCAGGTGATCGGTGGGGTTGCACCAGACCCGGGAGAGATCCAGGGCCGAGAGGGTCGCGGCCGCCCCCAGGAAGAGGCAGGCCCAGAGGAAGAGCCCCAGGTTCGTCGCGGTCGTGGTCCGCAGCCGGATCCAGATCTCCTGCCCGACCACGAAGAGGATGAGGCCGAGGACCAGCAGCTGGATCGGGAATCGGACGGCCACCCCCAGGGGCACCAGCGCCGAGAAGAGGAGGGAGCCGCCCAGGTAGAGCCAGCGGGCTCGACCGGGCGTGATCGCGTCCGTCCGGCGCAGGTTCAGCACCAGGGGCAGGAAGATGAAGAGGAACATCCCCACGAAGTCGAAGAACTGGAAGAAGAAGGTGTAGGAGCCGTGGAAGGCGAAGGAGGAGAGCCCCAGGAAGATCAGCATCGGCCCGAACCAGCGCATCAGCGGCTCGGGGTGCCTGCGGAAGAGGAAGATCATCCAGATCCCCACCGCCACCATCGGCAGGTTCGACCAGGTGTCCGCCGGGTTCACGATCCAGGCGCAGAGCTCCTCCTCGCACCAGTCGATGTTCGGGCGGGCCCAGTCGGCCCAGGGGCAGCCCTCCGGCAGAGCCGGGACGTCGTTCAGCGCAGCCATCGGAAGCACTCTCTAGCACAGGGACCCCCGAACCCAAGCCAGAAGCGGCCAAGGTCAATGGTCGGGGTCTGACCCCATCGCCGAAGCGGCCGAAGGCGGCGACCCGGGAACCCCCGGCAGAAGCGAGCGAAGGCGGCGCGAAGCCGGCGAAGCTCAGCGGTCCTGTGCAGGCCTGGAGCAAGTTGAGGGGTTTGGGGGGAGTGGAACTTCCCCCAAATAAAATGAGGCGGACCTACCGCGCTTGCAGGTCCGCCTCGGCGTCGACCCCACGCTTTCACGTGGGGGGAGTGATCGACGCTCTACTTCGCGTTTTCGGTTGCCGTCTCGTCCTTGGCCTCGGGCACCTCGGTCTTCATGGTCGCGCGGGCCAGGGCGTGGATGGTGCTGCCGAGCACCGCGCCCACCACCACGAAGACACCGGCGGTGGAGAGCAGGCCGGCGACCATGCCGAAGATGGTGATGCCGCGGGCCATCAGGCTGGCGTCCACCGGGTGGCCGAGCAGGCCCGCCGCGAGGGCCGCGCCGGCGAAGCCACCGTAGACGAGGGAGGGGAGCAGGCCGACGATCAGGAAGACGATGAGTCCGAGGATGCCGCCGCCGAAGGCGAAGGTCTTCTCACCCTGGTTGTCGGGATGGGTCTTGTTCTGGGTCGTCATGGCTACCTCCTTGGGTCGTTCCGAGAGAGCGTTCTTGCCTCCCTTCCATTCCAAGTATGGTGCCAGGTTCGAATCCCAGTGATTTCAAGCACTTGGGAAATGGGGTCTGTCGGGAAAAACAGACCGCTAGCGATGGATGACCAGAAACGCCAGTCATTCCATGGGTTTGAGTGCCCTGTCCGCTTCTCCCTACAGGGGGGTGGGGGAAGGGCGCGTTTCCGACGGGATCAGGCCTCGTCGGCGCCGATGTCCGGCCCGGCGCCCCGGGGCCGGCTCTGGCCGTCGAGGTCGTCGGAGGGGATCACCCCCAGCGGCGTGGTGGCGGCGCCGGCGTCGAGGCAGGGGTTGGCGAGGCCGGTCTCGAGGTGGAAGTCGGCCGTGGCGGCGTCGACGAAGGGGCAGGGGCCGGCGAGGTTGCCGGTCCAGGGGGTCCCCGAGTCGTTGCAGGCCGAGAGGTCCGTCGGATCGTTCTGGTCGAGATCGGCGATGTTCGCCGAGTTGCGGCAGCGCAGGAGGGCCGCGCCGTCGGAGGCCAGGGCGTTGGAGAAGAGCAGGCTCCCGCGGGAGGCCACGTTGGTCAGGACGATCCCGTAGTCCCCGCCGTCGAAGATCGTGTTGGCCACGTTCACCGGGACCTGGGTGACCAGCCCGCCGGCGGAGGTGGAGCTGGCGATGACCGTGCTGCTCTCGAGGGTCGCGGTGCCGCCGCGGATCTCGAGGGCGCTGTTGGTGGTCGCCTGGTGGTGGACCACCGAGTTGCGCAGGTAGAGGTCTCCGCCGGTGACCAGGATGGTGTCCGAGGTGTTGGTGGAGCCCGCCCCTCCGATGAGCCCGAGGTAGGTGCGCTCGATGACGGCCGTGCCCGTGGCGAGCTCGAGGGCCCGGCCCCCGGAGATGCCCTTGTTGGTGATCACGCTCGAGTCACGCAGGGTGAGGGTGCTGCCGCCGATCCAGAGGCCGTCGGCGTGCTGGCCGCCGTTGGTGAGGATGCTGACCCGGTCGAGGGTCAGGTTGCCGCCGGACTGCGCCACGAAGACGTAGGAGGAGAAGGGCTGGGCGTCGATGCCCGCGGCGCAGTCCTCGAAGGTGGCCACGCAGCCGGAGCAGAGGAAGAGGCGGGCGGTGTTGGTGCAGGGGAGGGTGTGGCGGGCGTGGATCTGGCTCCACTTCACGGCCAGGCCGGAGGGCAGGGTCACGCCCCAGGTGCTGTTGTTACAGGCCGGCGCCGTCTGCACGAAGGTCACCTCGGTGAGCTCCGCGGTGCGGACGAAGGTCACCGGATCGTAGCCGCCCTCGAGGTCGACCCCGGCCGGCCAGGCCCGCTCCTGGGGCGTGGTGTCGGTGAAGGCGCCGGTGGTGAGCAGGAGGGTCCGGCCGTCACCCTGGGCGCCGCCGCCGGTGATGAGCTCGAGGCCGCGGGCGAGGGTCTCGCAGGGCTGCTCCACCGTGCCGCAGCCTCCGTCATCGGAGGCGGTGGCGGCGCTGCTGACCACCACCGCGTCGTTCTCGGAGGGCCCGGCGAAGAGGGTGACGGTCTGGGGGTCCGACTCGAGGACCCCGTCCGAGGCCACCACCTCGTAGACGGCCGAGGTGGGATCGCCGGCGTCCACCAGATCGCGGTAGGAGGGCGCGAGGATCACGGGCCGCAGCCCGACCTGGGAGTCGGGGAAGAGGGGAGCGCCGCTGGTGCGGGTCCAGGTCACGAGGATCGGATCACCTTCGGGATCCACGCTGCCCGAGGCGTCGAGGGGGAAGGCCTTGCCCGCGCCGGCGACGAAGCTCGGGCCGTTGAGCGAGAGCAGGGGAGCCTGGTTGGCGTAGACCCGGACCCGGGCCGGGGCGCTCTCGGCGCCCTCGGGGTCGGTGACGACGAGCTCGACCTCGAAGTTGCCGCTGCCCACCACCTGCAGGGTGGCGGTCATCTGATCGGTGGCCCCGTCGAAGGAGGCGGTGCCGTGGGAGGGCACGCTGGCGATGCGCCAGCTCCAGCCGGCGATCGCGTCCCCGTCGGGGTCGCTGGAGGGCGAGCCCGTGAGCTGGAAGCGGAAGGGGTCGACGGCGGAGGCGGTCGCGGAGCCCCGCGCCACGGGGGCCTGGTTCTCGGCCAGGACCAGGGTCTCCACCGGCGCGGAGAGGGCCTGGCCGTCGCCGACGACCAGCTCGAGGAGGTAGTCGCCCTTCACCGAGGAGCGGAAGGTGGGCAGGCGGGTGTCGGCGTCGGTGAGGAGGCTGGAGAGCACGGCGCCGGTGGGGCCCGAGACGACCGTCCACTGCCAGCTGGCGATGGCGTCCCCGTCCGGGTCGATGGCGTTGCCCCGCAGGCGCAGGGGGGTGCCGTTGGGCGTGACCCAGCTCGTGCCGGCGTCAGCCACCGGCGGGCGGTTGAAGCGCACATCGACCAGCACCAGGTCCGGGGGGCTCTCGGAGAACTCGTCGAAGGCGCGCACCTCGAAGACCAGGGTGGTGTTCTCCTCGGGGCTGGCGAAGGTCACCTCGCGGGCGGTGGGCTCGGAGAGGGTGACGCCCGGACCCTGGGTCTGCCGCCAGTAGTAGGTGAGCTCGTCCTGGTCGGCGTCGGTGCCGGTGGCGGAGAGCGTCACCGTCTCACCGCCGTTCACCGACTGATCCTCGCCGGCGCTCACCAGGGGCCGGTTGTTCTCCATCGCCTTCTTGTCGAAGCTCGGGCAGCCGGAGAGCAGGAGGGAGAGGCCGAGGAGGCCGGCGAGGGGGAGCGAGGGCGACCTTTTCATGGGCGCAGCCTACCTGCTCGACCTGCTCTCGGGGAGGGTCGCGGGCGAACCAAAGA
The DNA here is from genome assembly GCA_029210625.1 of Deltaproteobacteria bacterium. Taxonomy (NCBI): domain Bacteria; kingdom Pseudomonadati; phylum Myxococcota; class Myxococcia; species Deltaproteobacteria bacterium. The sequence continues at coordinate 76,081 of JARGFU010000013.1, forward strand.
CGAAGGGCGCGACCGGCCTCGCCGATCGCGCCCTCGTCCTTCAGGGGTCCCTCGAGGGGGCCGTGCTAGGCCGCCTTCAGGGCCTCCTTCAGCTCGGTGATCATGCCCTGGAGCATCCCCTTCGCGTCGCCGAACATCATCATGGCGTTCGGGGCCTCGAAGAGCGGGTTCTTGATCTGAGCGAAGCCCGGCGAGAGCGACCGCTTGATGACGAAGACGGTCTTGGCCTCGTGCACCGTCAGGATGGGCATCCCGGCGATGGGGCTGTTGGGGTCGGTGAGGGCCACCGGGTTCACGACGTCGTTGGCGCCGGCGACGATGACGACGTCCGTGTTCTTGAACTCGGGGTTGATCTCGTCCATCTCGACCAGCTCGTCGTAGGGCACGTCGGCCTCGGCGAGCAGGACGTTCATGTGACCGGGCATCCGGCCTGCCACCGGGTGGATGGCGTAGGTGACCTTGCAGCCGCGGCTCTTGAGCAGCTCACCGAGCTCCTTGCAGGCGTGCTGAGCCTGAGCGACGGCCAGGCCGTAGCCGGGCACGAAGATCACGGACTCGGCGGCCTCGAGGATCATCGCGGCGGACTCGGGGTCGGCGGAGCGCACGTTCTTGTAGTCACGGGCGTCCTTCTTGTCGGCCTCGCTCGCGGTGGCACCGAAGCCGGCGAAGAGCACGTTCGCCAGCGAGCGGTTCATCGCCACGCACATGATCTTGGTGAGGATCAGGCCCGAGGCGCCGACCAGCGCACCGGCGACGATGAGCAGGCTGTTGTTCAGCACGAAGCCCGTCGCGCAGGCCGCCAGGCCCGAGTAGGAGTTCATCAGCGAGATGACCACCGGCATGTCGGCGCCGCCGATCGGGATGACCGCCATGACGCCCAGGATCGAGGCGGCCACGGCCACGCCGATGAAGACCCAGAGGGTGGTCGTCGGATCCGAGACGCCGAAGGCGGCCCAGGCGCCGATGCCGATGCTGCCGAAGAGGAGCAGCAGGTTGATGAAGTTCCGACCCGGCAGGAGGATCGGCGCGTCGAACTTCCCGCGCAGCTTGAGGTACGCCACGATCGAGCCGGTCAGCGTCAGCATGCCGATGAGGATCGACAGGATGACCGTGAAGGCCGAGCTGCCGCCCACGCCCGGGACGTCCGCGAGGGTGAGCCCTGCGGCGGACTCGTTCTCCAGGAGCTCCCGGAAGACGTAGGAGCCGCCCACGAGCGCCGAGGCGACGCCGCCGGAGCCGTTGAAGAGGGCGACCATCTCCGGCATCTCGGTCATCTGCACCCGGATGGCAGCGATGCCGCCGATGAGGATGCCGACGATCGCGCCACCGGCGACCCAGGTCCAGCCGATCCCGACCTGACCCTCGAGGGTCAGGGTGTGGTTGGCCTCGAAGAGGGCCGCGACGATGGCGATCGCCATGCCGACGCCCGAGAGGGTGTTACCGCCGCGGGCCGAGCGCACCTTGCCGAGGCGCTTGAGGCCCAGGATGAAGAAGGCGGCCGAGATGAGGTAAGCCCCGTAGATGACGAGGCTCTGGGTGTCCATTTGAGAATTCATTGGTGGCCTCCTACTTCTTCTTTCCGAACATGCCGAGCATACGGTCCGTGACCATGTAGCCGCCGATGACGTTGATCATGGCGGTGCCGATGGCCAGCGCACCAAGGATGTTGGCGACCATCTCGTGACCGGTCGTGGCCGACATGAGCGCGCCCACGATGGTGATGCCCGAGATGGCGTTCGAGCCCGACATCAGCGGCGTGTGCAGCGTCGGCGGGACCTTGGAGATGAGCTCGAGACCGAGGAAGGACGCGAGCACGAGAACATAGATGCTGATCAGTAGTGCGCCGGTCATGCTGCGCTCCGGTTGATGGCGTCGTTGACGCGTTCGTTGCGGATCTTGCCTTCGTGAGTGGTGACGGCTCCGTCGACGATCTCGTCCTCGAAGTTGAACGAGAAGTTCCCCTCCTTGTCGTGCATGTGGAGGAGGAGCTCGAGGACGTTCCGGGCGAAGAGCACGGAGGCGTCCGCGGGCTGGGTCGCGGGGAGGTTCGAGTGCCCGATGATGAGCACGCCCTCCTTCACGACCTCCTTGTCGAGCTCGGAGAGCTCGCAGTTGCCGCCGGCGATGACGGCGAGGTCGACGATCACCGAGCCGGTCCGCATGCTCTTGACCATGTCGGCCGAGACCAGCTTCGGGGCCGGGCGGCCCGGCACCAGCGCGGTGGTGATCACCACGTTGGCCTGCGCGATGTGCTGGGCGACGATCTCCCGCTGCTTCGCGAGGAACTCGGGGGTGACCTCCTTGGCGTAGCCACCGCTCTCCTCGCCCTTCTGCAGGTCGGGCAGGGGGATGAACTTGCCGCCGAGGGACTTCACCTGCTCCTCGACCTCGGCGCGGATGTCCGAGACCTCGACGATGGCGCCGAGGCGCTTGGCCGTCGCGATGGCCTGGAGGCCGGCGACGCCGGCGCCCATGATCACCACGCGGGCCGGCTTGATGGTGCCGGCGGCGGTCATGAGGAGGGGGAAGTAGCGGTCCAGCTTGGTGGCGGCCATCAGCACGGCCTTGTAGCCGGCGATGGAGGCCTGCGAGGACAGGACGTCCATCGACTGGGCCAGCGTGGTCCGGGGGATCATCTCCATCGGGATGGAGCTGATCTTCTTCTCGGCCAGCTTCTTGATCAGGTCGTGGTTGCCCCAGGGGTTGAGCAGACCGATGAGGAGGGCGCCCTCCTTCATCTTGCCCACGTCCTCGAGGCTGGGCTCGCGGATGCAGGTGACCATGTCGGCATCCCACTGGGGAGCGCCCACGGTCGCGCCCGCGGCCTCGAACTCCTTGTCGGCGATGTGCGCGCCCTCGCCAGCGCCGCTCTCGACGTGAATCTCGAGCTTCAGCTTGGCGATGAGCTTCTTGACGGTTTCTGGAACGATAGCGACTCGGGTCTCTCCATCGAGTCGCTCCTTGGGAACGAAGAGCTTCATCCGTACGTCTCCGGGTTGCTGGATGGGGGGCTAGGCGTAGTAACGGAACACGAGCTCGGCGACCATCGCGGGCTTCTCACCGCCCTCGATCTCCATGGCACCCTGGTAGATGACCTGGAAGCCGCCCTTGATCTCCTCGACGTCGCCGACGGTCAGCCCGAGGCGGACCTTGCTGCCGGTGGGCACCGGGGAGGGGAAGCGGACCTTGTTGAGTCCATAGTTGATGGTCATCTTCGCGCCCTGCACGTCGATGACCTGATGGTAGAGATACGGCACCAGCGAGAGGGTGAGGTACCCGTGGGCGATCGTGCCGCCGAACTGGGTCTCCTTCGCCGCACGCTCGGCGTCGATGTGGATCCACTGGTGGTCGAGGGTGGCGTCGGCGAAGGCGGTGACCCGCGCCTGATCCACCTCGATCCATTCAGAGTTTCCGAGGGAGCGGCCCTTCAGGGCCAGGAGCTCGTTCAGGTCCTTGACGACCTCTGCGGACATCGAGTGGCCTCCTGTTGATCGGGGTGGCGCAAGGGAACGCGAATCCCCCGGTCTGTCAAGGCCGCTCGACGCCCGCGATCACCTCCTGAACGGCGGGAGGAAGAGCGAAGGCAGCGGCATGCACGGCGGCGGAATAGTAGGCACATCCCGACAGGGCGTCAGCCCGGTTAACGTCAACCTCGGCCGGGTCGTCCCCGGGGGTGGCGATGACCAGATTCCACAGTCCTCCCGGGTAGATGGCCGACCAGCACTGGTAGGCCCGGACCCGCTCGAAGACCTCGCCCAGACCTCGCAGGGCGAGCTGGAGGGCCCGCGGCAGGAAGAACCAGGAGCCCGCCTGAACGGCGACCGCGCCGCCGGGCTGGAGGAGACCCGCGAGGCCCTCGTAGAAGGCCCGGGTGAAGAGGGCCTCGCCCGGGCCCACCGGGTCGGTGCTGTCCACCACGATCAGGTCGTAGCGCTCCCCCGTGTCCTGGACGAACCTCGCCCCGTCCACCACCTGGAGGTGGAAGCGGGGATCGTCCTCCAGGGGGCCCTCCCCGACCGGCCGGCGCCAGATCGAGGGAAGGAGCTCCCGGGCCGCCCTCGGCACCTCGGGGTCGAGCTCGACCAGGTCGACCCGCACGACGTCGGGGTGGCGCAGGGCCTCCCGGGCCGCGCCCCCGTCGCCGCCGCCGATGACGAGCACCTTTCGCTCGCCGTCGCGGCTGCCCTTCCGGCAGAGCCCCGGGTGCACGATGAGCTCGTGGTAGGCCGCCTCGTCGGCCTCGGCCACCTGGACGGCGTGGTCGAGCACCATCAGGCGCCCGAGCCGGGCGGTCTGCAGCACCCGGAGGTGCTGGTAGGGGGTCTGGAGGTCCCGCAGGACCCCCTGCACCTCTACCGACCAGAGGAGGCCGTCACCCCAGCTGTCCGTGTACCAGCGCCCGTCGGGAGATAGGCCATCCCGGCGAACCTGGATGGGTGCAGTCAAGTGGCGGCCTCGGCCCGCGGCAGGAGCGCGTTCTCGTGCTGGGTGCTCTGGTTGGTCTTCATCCGCAGAGGGATCGTCCCCCTCACCTCCTCGCGGTACTCGAAGTGCGAGGCGCCGAAGCGCTCCTGGAGGATCTCCGCCAGGAGAGAGAGGGCCGTGGTGTCGTTGCAGGTGAAGAGGTCCACCGCGGCGAAGCCGTGCTCGGGCCAGGTGTGGACGGCCAGGTGGCTCTCGGCGATCACCACGACGCCGCTGACGCCGTAGGGCGAGAAGTTGTGGAAGACCTCCTCCACCACGGTGCACTCGAGCTCCACGGCCGTCTGTTTCAAGAGCTCCTGGAGGGTCGCGCCATCGTTGAGGATGGCGGGGTCACAGCCATAGAGATCCAGGAGCGCATGGCGGCCGAGGGTCTGCATCCTTTGGGGCCTCCCAGGTGTTGAGGGGCGGCTCGGAGTCGAACCACCCGGCGACGATCTGTGGATGAGCCCGACACTCCTATCAATAAGGAAGGCCGGAAGGCGGGCTTTTAAGGAAACGAGGCCCGGGGTGTCAAGAGAAGGTGGAAAATCGCGGGCTTCGGCGGCGCCGGAGAGGTGCAGTCGACCTCGCTTCGAGCTATTTTCGAGGGGCACCATGAGCCAGCACCCGCCACCGCCCCCCGCCGAGGCCGAAGGGGACACCTCCCCCCGTGCGCTCGCGGGCAGGCCCGTGCACGAGCTGCTGGAGCGGGCGACCCGCACCGGGGTCGGCCGGGCGCTGGGGCGGCGCTTCCTCGCGGCCCTGCGGGGCTCGGAGGATCCGGACGCGCAGGTCGGCGCGGTGCTGCTGCTCTTCCACCTGGCCCGCCGGGGCGACTCGGTCGCCCAGATCGAGTTCATGCTCCTGCGACCCTCCCTCGAGGAGACGATCCCCTACAAGCCACCCGACTTCCTCGGCCGGGACGTCGAGCTCAACCGGCTCTGGGACGACGTGCAGGAGGCCATGACCCGGGCCGATCCCCGGGATCGGGTCCCGGTCTTCCCCTTCAAGGTCGGGCCCTCCCCCGAGGTGGCCCTCTTCGAGGGGCTGCCCGAGCTGCGGAGCCTGGTGACCTCCACCCTGGGTCAGGATCTGCGCCAGCAGGCGGTGAGGCTGGGGGCGATGCTCGACCTCGAGAGCGCCGAGGACATCGAGCGCCTCGAGAGCTTCCTGCGCTCGGTCGGGGCCTGGGCCGCGCTCGAGCCGGAGGCCCGCGGCCTCGCCTGCCTCGGTCACCTCTACCTGGCCGTCCACCTCCGCCGCCACACCATGTTCTCCACCCTCAACGAGCGCCGCAGCGACGCTCTCCGGATCGGCCTCTCGGCCCTCGGGGCCAGCCTCGACTCCCTCCAGATCGCGGCGGCCTTCCTCGCGGCGGAGGGGGATCACGTCGAGGGCCACCAGAAGGTCCTCGAGCTGATCATCGACTACCTGGGCTGGTGTCACCGTCAGGGGCTCGACCCCCTGGCCCCCGAGGCCATCGAGGCCTACGCCGGGGAGGGCCGCCTGCCCGAGATGGTGCTCGCGGGTGGAAGGAGACGCCGCCGATGAGACATCCTCGCTCCCTGCTCCTGATCGTCCTGCTCGCCCTGACCCTCCTCCTCCCGGCGGCCGCCCGGGCCGACGACATCGACGTCGAGCTCGACGGGGTCGTCGGCAAGAAGAAGACGCCGGTCCTGACCCTGCGGGTGAACCGGAAGGTGAAGAGCCTGCAGCTGGAGCTCACCTCCGAGCAGGGCGGGCGGGCCAGCCTCCAGCGCCGGATCGTGCCCGCCGGGGGCAAGCTGCGAATCCCCCTGCAGGCGACCCGCGGCCTGCACCGCTGGAGCGGCACGCTCTCGGTCGCCTTCGCCGACGGTGGGGACGGCGAGATGCCGCTCTCCTTCACCACCTCCAACGCCGGCCCGCTGGAGCTGAAGGCCCGCGGCGAGCGGGAGAAGCTCCTGGCGGGCGAGCTCGAGTTCGGCGTCGATCGCCTGCCGGTGAAGGCCCGCGTCAGCGTGAGCGGGCTGGGGGGCACGGTGCTGGCCGAGCAGGAGCAGTCCTTCGGTGAGGGAGACGACGCGAGCGCGCTGAAGATCGTCTGGACCGTCCCCGAGGGCGCCGGAGAGATCGTCAAGATCGAGCTGAAGGTCGAGGACGAGGTCGGCTACCACAACGGCATCGCTTACTTCCCCTGGCAGGTGGTCATCCCCCACGAGGAGGTGATCTTCGCCTCCGGCAAGTCCGAGATCACCGCCGAAGAGGCGCCCAAGCTCGAGGCGGTGCTGGAGCAGATCCGGGAGATGGCCCGCAAGTACGGGTCCACCGGGGACGCCACCCTCTGGATCGCCGGCCACACCGACACCGTCGCGGCGCCGGACTTCAACCAGAAGCTCTCGGAGGCCCGGGCCCTGGCGATCGGCCGCTACTTCACCCGGAAGGGGATCACGCTGCCGATCCGCTACCGGGGCTTCGGCGAGAGCGCCCTGGCCGTCGCCACCCCCGACGAGACCGACGAGGCGGCGAACCGCCGCGCCGAGTACGTCATCGCCGCCGAGGATCCCTACGTGGGCCGGGCGGTGAGCGGGAGCTGGAAGAAGCTGCGCTGATCCCAGCGTGGGTTCAGGTCAGGTCGGAACCGTTCTAGAAGGGCGGGCCATGAGGAACCTGCTCGTGGCCCGCGTCCTTCCCTCCCTCCTCACGCTCCTGGCGCTCTGCGCCTGGCTCGCCCCGGCGGCCGCCCAGGAGGCCGCCCCGGCCGCGGCCCCGGAGGGTCCCTGCGCGACCCCCTACGCGGCGGTCGACGTGCTGCTCTCCTTCCAGCAGCCGGACAACCTGCGGCCCAAGAAGGCGGCAGCCTGCCTCGATCTCTCCGAGGAGCCCGACGCCTCGGTGGGGCCCGAGCGGGCCCGGCAGATCAAGGACATCCTCGACGCCCGCGGCCTCTGGGTGAAGATGGAGAGCCTGCCCAAGGACCCCGACCACGAGGACGAGGCCGGGAATCGCCGCTACGTCCTCTTCCCGAGCAAGCAGCCCGAGCTCTGGCTGGAGAAGGTGGGCGACCAGTGGCTCTGGAGCGCCTCGTCGGTCAGCCGCGCCCCCGCGCTCTACGCGGACACCTTCGCCGTCGATCTCCAGACCCTCTCCCGGCGCCTGCCGGAGTGGATGCAGGGCTCGGTCCTCGGCCTGGAGATCTGGAAGATCCTGGGCCTGCTGATCCTGATCCTCCTGGCCCTCTTCGTGCGGGTGCTGGTGGTGCTGGTGGTCACCTCCCAGCTGCGCCGGTGGATGGGCAAGCTCGGCGTGACCTGGGGGGAGGAGCTGCTCAACAAGGTCTCCAAGCCCCTGGGGGTCCTGGCGGCGGCCGCTACGGCGGCGCTGCTCCTGCCCGCGCTGCGCCTGCCGGTGAAGACCGCGGCCATGGCCGTGCTGGTGGTGAAGGTGCTGGCGGCCTTCAGCCTGGTCTGGGCGGCCTACCGCCTCATCGACCTCTTCGTCGGCTGGCTGGAGTCGAAGGCGGCGGCCACCGAGACCAAGATGGACGACCAGTTGGTGCCCCTGGTGGCCACGGCGCTGAAGGTCTTCACCGTGGCCCTCGGGGTGGTCTTCGTCCTGCAGAACCTCGACGTGGACGTGGGCAGCCTCCTGGCCGGCCTCGGCATCGGCGGCCTGGCCTTCGCCCTGGCGGCGCAGGACACCGTGAAGAACCTCTTCGGCGCCCTCACGATCTTCCTCGACCGCCCCTTCCACATCGGCGACTGGGTGGCGACCGCGGGCACCGAGGGCGTGGTCGAGTCGGTGGGCTTCCGTTCGGTGCGGATCCGCACCTTCTACAACTCGCTGATCTCGGTGCCGAACGCCCGGGTCGCCGACTCGACCGTCGACAACTACGGCGCCCGGCAGTACCGGCGAGTGAAGGCCACCCTCGGCCTGACCTACGACACCAGCCCCGACCAGATGCAGGCCTTCGTCGAGGGCATCCGCGCCATCCTCAAGGCCAACCCGGCCACCCGGAAGGACGTCTACGAGATCCACTTCCGGGACTTCGGCCAGAGCTCCCTGGAGGTGATGCTCTACTTCTTCCTGAAGGTCCCGGGCTGGAGCGAGGAGCTCAAGGCCCGCCACGACATCTTCCTGGAGATCCTGCGCCTGGCGAAGGAGCTGAACGTCGACTTCGCCTTCCCGACCCAGACCCTCCACGTGGAGAGCGTGGCGGAGGCCGGCAAGACCTTCGAACGGGAGACCCCCGAGGGCCTCGCCGAGGTCATCGCCGCCTTCGGGCCGGAGGGGTCGAAGTCGCGGCCCGAGGGGAGGATGATCACCGAGGGGTACTACGCCGAGAAGCCGTAGGCCTCCTGCGAAGCCGGCCGTACACGTACACGTACACGTGAACGTACACGGCCTTTCCTCGGTCAACGGGCGCGCCGACGGATGCCCGGGAGAACCCGTGTACGGGTACGTGTACGTGTACGTGTACGGAGGAGAGGCGGCGAACCCTTGACACCCCCCAGGGCACTCTTACCCTTCGATCGAACGCAGCGACCGAAACCGGAAACCCCGTGAGATCGGGGCATCGAATCGGCTGAAGCGGAAGTAGCCGCGGGCCCTTGCCCGCAACCAGGAGACGTGTGCCCGGGCGCCCCCCGGGCCTCGAGGAACCGGGCCGTCCGGCCCGCAACAGGAGACGTGTGCCCGGCCTGCGGCCGGGGACCGAGGAGACCAAGGAGGTACCGACATGTTGGTGCGATGGAACGATCAGATGTGGAGCGACGTGGGCCGCGCCCTCGGTGACTTCGACGAGATGCGCCGGCGGATGGCCGACTTCTTCGAGGGCCGCGACTTCTCCGGCCCGGATCTCGGGACGGCCCCGATCTCGGGCGCCTGGCCCCGGGTCCGCCTGGAGGACGATGGCGAGCAGTTCCGCCTCGAGGCCGTCGTGCCCGGCCTGGGGGAGAAGGACATCTCCCTGACCCTCAACCGGAACGTCCTGACGGTGACCGGCGAGCGCCAGCTCACCCTGCCCGAGGGCTACGGCCTGCAGCGGAGGGAGCGCGGCTCGGTGAGGTTCAGCCGCAGCATCGCCCTGCCGGGGCCGGTGGATCCGGACAAGGTCGACGCCAAGGTCCGGGACGGCCTGCTGACGGTGACGCTGCCGCGCGCCGAGGAGGCCAAGCCCAAGCAGATCACGGTGGAGAGCGCCTGAGGGCCGCGGCCACCGAAGGCAAACGAGAACACGAGAAGAAAGTGAGGCAAGTCATGACTCTGACCGAGCTCGAGAAGCGCGAGGACGAGAGCCTGTCCCGCTCCCCGGTGACGAGGGAGCCCACCCGCCCGACCGTCCGCCCCCTGGTGGACGTGTTCGAGAACGACGAGGAGATCCTCCTGGTGGCGGATCTGCCCGGCGTGCCGGCCGGCAACCTGAAGGTGCGGCTGGAGGACGGTGAGCTGACCCTCGAGGGCCGCTGGCACGACACCGAGGACCGCAAGACCCTGGCCACCGAGTACGTCCCGGTGGACTACCGCCGCACCTTCGTGGTGCCCGACGGCATCGACCCCGAGTCGGTGAAGGCCCGGGCGAAGGACGGCGTGGTCACCATCCACCTGCCCAAGGCCGAGGCCTTCCGCCCGCGGGAGATCCCGGTCCACGCGGGCTAGCAACGACTCTCCCCCCCTCCTCTCGCCCTCCCCCGGGCGAGAGGGGACCTCCCCCCAAGCAAGACGGCCCGTCACGCTCTCGCGTGGCGGGCCGTCGTTTCTTGCTTCGGAGCGACCCGGAGGCGGCGCGTAGCCGGCGCAGGGTCGCGGAGCTTCGTGCCCCTGGCCCGAGCTGGGGGGCTCGGGGGGAGCGGACGCTCCCCCCGCTACATGCAGATCCCGTTGTTGGGATCGCCGACGTTCGTGCAGGTCAGGCCGGTCGGGCAGGTCGGGGTCGCCAGCGGGCAGACGATGGCGCAGTAGGTCGGATCCGCCCCGGTGGCGGTCGTGATCACGCACTGCGAGGTCATGCTCTCGACCGTGGGGCAGTCGGTGGCCTCGGTGGCGGGCGTGCAGCCGGGCATGCAGATGCCGGGCTGGCCGGAACCGAAGCTCAGGCAGTCCAGGCCGGCCTGGCAGTTGCCCGCGGTGCCGCCGCACTCGGCGAAGGCGCCCTGGTCACCGGTGGCCGGGGTGTCGCAGACGCCGAGGTTGTAGCCGGGCTGCAGCTCGATGGCGTTGCCGTTCGAGTCGAGCACGCCCAGGCAGCGCTGATCGCCGGTGCAGGTGGTCTCGCAGGCGTTGGGCACGCAGGTCTGGAAGCAGGTGGCCGGGGTGGCCTGGTCGAAGGAGGCGCAGACGCCGGCGTTGTCGGCGCCGCAGAAGCCCTGGGTCTGGTTGCCGCACTCCGCGCCGATGTTCTGGCCGGTGGCCACCAGGGCGCAGACGTCGGTGCAGTCGGCGGGGCAGCCGGTGATGGTCTCGCCCGGATCGCAGGTGCCGTTGCCGCAGGTGATGGGGCAGTCGGCGGCGCAGTTGGTGTTGGTCTCGCCGGCGTCGCAGACGCCGTTGCCGCAGGTGGTGTTGCAGTCGGCGGCGCAGTTCGCCGGGGTCTCGCCCGCGTCACAGGTGCCGTTGTTGTTGCAGACGACCGGGCAGTCGGCGGCGCAGCTGGTGGAGGTCTCACCGGCGTCGCAGGTGCCGTTGTTGTTGCAGGTGACCGGGCAGTCGTTCGGGCAGTTGTCCGAGTTCTCGCCGGCGTTGCAGGTGCCGTTGTTGTTGCAGACCGGGCAGTCCGCCGAGCAGGTGGCCGAGGTCTCACCCGCGTCGCAGGTGCCGTTGCCGCAGCTCTCGGCGCAGTCGGCCGAGCAGGAGCTGGCGTCCTCGCCGGCCTCGCAGGTGCCGTTGCCGCAGACGGCGTCGTCGTCGTCCTTGCCACCGCAGGCCGTGAGGGAGAGAGCGAGCAGGAAGATGGGGAGCAGGCGGAACATCGACTTCATGGGGGTCTCCTCCTTTGGGAGGTCGCAATGGGGAGTGATTTTCAGGCCTCAAGTAGCGAACCTGGAGGGGTAGGGGAAGGCCCCGCGGCCCCTCCATGTCCCCCGTCGCCGCATAGTAAGGTGTGCGGCGTGAGACGCCTTCGCCCGCTCCAGCATTCACTCCGGTCTCTCTCCCTGCTCCTCCTCGCCGCGCTGCCCCTCGGGGTGGCCTGCCCGGCGCCGGTCGACGAACCGGACGGCGGCACCCCGGACGGGGGGGATCCGGCGGCCTGTCTCACCCTCTTCCGCTTCGACGACGGCCGGCCCCACCAGCAGGTGAACCTCGCGGGGACCCTCAACGGCTGGTCGGAGACGGCCGATCGCCTGGCGCCCGACCCGGCCTCCGGCGCCACGGCCTGGGTGCTGGAGAAGGAGCTCTCGGCGGGCGACTGGGCCTACCACTTCCTGGTCGACGGCCGGCCCACCCTCGATCCCCTCCACCTCGAGCGCACCTGGCAGACCGGCGATCTGCGCTCCCTCCGCCGTACCACCGACTGCTCGGAGCCCACCCTCGAGGTCGAGCGCTTCGGCATCGAGGCCGGGCCGGGCGGCGGTCACCTGCGCGCCACGATCCGCTTCACCCCCGGCATCCAGGGGGACGCCCTCGATCCCGCGACCGCCGTGGCCCGCCTCGACGGAGCGGCCCTCCCCGCCTCGGTCCTGGACGAGGCGGCCGGGCTCTTCGAGATCGACGTCCAGAACCTGCCGGCGGGCAAGCACCGCCTCTCGGTGGAGGCCGGCGACCTGGCCGGACGGGCGGCCCCGGCCCGCCTGCTCTCGGCCTGGGCCGAGGCCCGCCCCTTCACCTGGGAGGGGGCGACCCTCTACTTCCCGATGACCGATCGCTTCCGCAACGGCGATCCGGCCAACGACGCGCCGGCGGGGGTCGAGGCCATCTCCGACTACCGCGGCGGGGACTGGGCGGGCATCCAGGCCGCCCTGGAGGAGGGCTACTTCGACGACCTCGGCGTCACCGCGCTGTGGCTCTCGCCCCTGCAGGCGAACCCCGCGGGCGGCTTCTGGGGCACCGACGGGCACCAGCACACCGGCTACCACGGCTACTGGCCCTCGGCGGCGCGGGAGACGCAGGCGCGCTTCGGCACCCTGGCCGAGCTGCAGGCCCTGGTCGAGGCGGCCCACGCCCGCGGCATCCGGGTGCTCGCGGATCTGGTCTTCAACCACGTCCACGCCGAGCACGCCTACGCCGCGCAGGGCGGGTGGCTCAACGGCGACGGCTCCTGCGTCTGCGGCGGGCCGGGCTGCGACTGGAACACCTTCCCGAAGGTCTGCTGGTTCACCGACTACCTGCCGGACCTCGACTGGCGGGTGGACGCCGTCTCCGACGCGATGGTGGCCGACGCCCTCTGGTGGCTGGACGCCGCGGACCTGGACGGCTTCCGGGTCGACGCGGTGAAGCACTTCGAGAAGAGCGCGACCTCGAACCTGCGGGCGGCCCTGGCGGCCCGGGAGGCGGCCGGGAGCGCGCCGGTCTTCCTGGTGGGCGAGACCTTCGTCGGCGAGGGGCAGCACGGCCCGGTGGCCGAGTACGTGGGTGGTGGGCAGCTCGACGGGCAGTTCGATTTCCCCCTCTACTGGACCGCGGTGCGGGTCTTCGCCCGGGGTGAGGGCAGCTTCCTCGACCTCGAGGCCGCGATGGCCGCCGGCGAGGCGACCTGGCCCGAGGGCGCGGTGATGTCCCCCTTCCTGGGCAACCACGACATCCCCCGCTTCCTCTCCCACGCCGCCGGAGACATCGCCGACCTCTACGGCAACGGCTCCAAGGAGCAGGGCTGGAGCGCGCCTCCCCAGGCGCCGGACGCGGACCTCCCCTACGAGCGCGCCCGGCTGGCCTTCGCCTGGCTGCTGACCGGCCCGGGGCTGCCGCTGATCTACTACGGCGACGAGATCGGCCTGCCCGGCGCCGGGGATCCGGACAACCGCCGGATGATGCCCACCGACCCCGGGCCCCGCGGCGGGCAGCTCCTCGGCTCCGTGCAGCAGCTCGGGCAGCTGCGCCGCGAGACGCCGGCCCTGCGCCTCGGCGAGCGCCGCACCCTCTGGATCGACGGCGACTTCTGGGTGCAGGTGCGCGACGCCGGCGGCTCGAGCGTGGCGATCGTGGCCCTCAACCGCGGTGCCACGACCCGCACCGAGACCGTGACCCTCGACGGCGCGCTCGCCGGCATCCCCCGCCTGACCTTCCAGGCGCGGATCGGCGGCGGCGAGGTGGTGGCCACGAACGGTCAGCTGACGATCAGCGTGCCGCCGATGGGCCACGAGGTGCTGACGCCCTGAGGCCCCTTTCAGGGCGCGGGGGAGGCGCCGAGCTCGGCGATGAGCTCGCGGGCGCGCTCCGGCGTGTAGCGGCCCTCGGCGGAGAGCCGGCGGGCGACGATCTCGAGGAGCTCGGCGGGGGCCCGGGCCTCGAGGGCCACCGAGCGGGAGTGGAGGGCCATGTGGCCCCGCTGGATGCCGTCGGTGGCCAGCGCCCGCAGGGCGGCGAGGTTGCTCGCCAGCCCCACCGCGGCGGCCAGCCCGGCGAGGTCGGCGGCCGATCCCACGTCGGCCAGGCGGAGGGCGGCGCGGACCCCGGGGTGCGCCCGGGCGGCGCCGCCAACGACGCCCACGGCCAGGGGCAGGTGCGCCTCCCCCACCAGGGTGCCGTCGGAGAGCACCCGCCAGGTGGAGAGGGGGCGGTAGGTGCCCGAGCGGGCGGCCCAGGCGTGCGCGGCGGCCTCGGCCTGGCGCCAGTCCTGACCGGTGGCGAGGAGCACGGCGTCGAGCCCGTTCATGAAGCCCTTGTTGTGGGTGACGGCGCGGTAGGGATCCACCTCGGCGAAGCGGGAGGCCTCGGCGATCCGGGCGGCGACCTCCGCTCCGTCGGTCCAGCGGGCGTCGGTCAGGGCCTCGGGGGGGATCCGGCAGGTGACCCGCACCCGGCGCTGGTCGGCGTAGTTGGAGAGGATCCGCAGGCCGATCCGCCCGCCGGTGAGCTCGGCGATCGCGGGCGCGATCCCCTCGGCGATCGTGTTGAGCAGGTTCGCGCCCATGGCGTCCAGGCAGTCGACCATCACGTGGACCACCAGGGAGCCGCGCCGCTCCAGCTCGTGGGGCGGCAGCACGCGGGCCTCGACGGCGCGGGCCCCGCCTCCCCGGGCGACCATCCGGGGGATCAGCGTGTTCGCGGTGGCGACCAGCTCGGCCTCGGCGGCGCGGATCCGTCCGGCGGCGGCCTCGGGATCGTCGAGCTCGGTGACGTGGATCTGGCTCGCCATCAGCGCGGCGGTGGTCTCCACCTGGAAGCCGCCGCCGGCGCGAACCCGCAGGGCCGCGCCGGAGGCCGCGGCCACCACGCTGGGCTCCTCGACGACCATCGGGGCCACCCGCTCCTCGCCGTCGACGACGAGGTTCAGGCAGACGCCGAGCGGCAGCCCGTGGATGCCGATCACGTTCTCGCTCATCGCCTCGGCGACGCCGTGATCGAAGCCACCGGCGCAGGAGGCGCCCGAGAGGGTCTCGAGCTCGTCCTCGCTCAGCCAGCCGGCGTCGGCGAGGGCGGCCAGGCGCGCCTCCCGGTCGAGGCGGTAGAAGCCGGGGATGCGGCCCCGGGGGTGTCGGCGATCCATCTTCATGCGCTCTCCTCCACGCGGGTGGCCGTGCTCAGGGTGTCCAGGATCCAGGCCCGCAGGTCGTCCCCGCCGGGCGTGTGGGGGACGGCGTTGGCGGCGTCCCGCACCAGGCCGGTGAGCCGGGTGACCGCGCTGTCCACGCCGAGGCGGGCGACCGCGTTGGGCCGCCCGAGGGCGGCGTCGCGCCCGCCGAGCTTGCCGCTGCCGGCGGTGCTGCCGAGCAGATCCTGCAGGTCGTCGGCGACCTGGTAGGCCTCGCCGAGCAGCACCCCGATGCCCTCCCAGTCCCGCCGGCGCCCGCCGGCCGCGAGGGCGCCGCCCACCAGGGCGGCCTCGAAGAGGGCCCCGGTCTTCAGGCGGTGGTAGGTGCCCAGGTCGGCCTGCGGCTCGGACTCCCAGGCCTGACCGCTGGTGATGCCGTTGGGCGCGCCGACGCAGCCGGCCAGCAGGCGGACGATCCCCGGCAGGCGGCGGGGGTGGCGGGCCGAGGCCGCGGCGACCACCTCGAAGGCCTGCACGATCAGGGCATCCGCGACCAGGATGGCCAGGGGCTCGTCGAAGGCCCGGTGCACCGTGGCGCGGCCGCGGCGCAGGGGGGCGTCGTCGAAGGCCGGGAGGTCGTCCTGGACCAGCGAGGCGCAGTGCAGCAGCTCCACGGCCGCGGCGACGGCGTCCGCCAGCTCCGGATCGTCGTCCCCGCTGGCCTCGGCGGCCAGCAGGGCGAGGCGGGGCCGCAGGCGCTTGCCTCCCGGGAACATCGCGTACTGGATGGCCTGGGCGAGCCGCGGGGGACAGGGATGCTGGATGGCCTTGCTGACGGCGCGCTTCAGGGCGGTCTCGATCCGGAGGGTCTTGTCCATGGGGTGATTGTCTATGCTTCGTTTAATGTTTGTCAAGCTATAAACAAAGACTATACAATGTCCTCATGACGCGAAGCTCGAGACGGCTCCCGGCCCTGGTCGTCGGGGGAGGCATCGGCGGCCTCACCGCCGCCATCGCCCTGGCGAGGGAGGGGCACGCCGTGCAGCTCCTCGAGCGGGCAGCGGTGGTCGGCGGCAAGGCCCGCCGCCTCGAGGTGGGCGGCCGCGCGATCGACGCCGGGCCCACCGTCCTCACCATGGCCTGGGTCTTCGAGGAGCTCTTCGCCTCGGTGGGCGCCAGCCTCCGGGAGCGGATCGTCCTGAACCCCGCCGGCGTCCTGGCCCGCCACGCCTGGGCCGACGGCAGCCGCCTGGACCTCCACCACGAGCTCGAGGAGAGCGCGGCGGCCATCGCCGACTTCGCCGGGGCGAAGGAGGCCGAGGGCTACCGCCGCTTCATGGAGCGGGCCCGCACCATCTACCAGGCGGTGGACGAGATCTTCCTGCGCTCGCAGCGCCCCTCGATCCTCGGCAACTTCTTCCAGCTGGGCTTGATGGGGCTGCCCTTCCTGGCGCGGATCGACGCGATGCGGACGATGGCCGCCGCCCTGGAGACCCACTTCCAGGATCCGCGCCTGCGTCAGCTCTTCGGCCGCTACGCCACCTACAGCGGCGGCTCTCCCTACCAGACCCCGGCCACCTTCAACCTCATCGCCCACGTCGAGCAGGACGGGGTGTGGGTGCCTCGAGGTGGCATCTCGGCGCTGGCCCGGGCGCTGGCCGGGCTCGCCGGCGAGCTGGGGGTGGAGGTGCGCACCGGCGCCGAGGTGGTCGAGGTCCTCGTCGAGGGCGGCGAGGCCACCGGGGTGCTGCTCGCGAGCGGCGAGCGGCTGGACGCCTCCCTGATCGTGCTCAACGCCGACGCGGGCGCGCTGGCGGCCGGCCACCTCGGGGCGGCGGTGCAGGAGGTCGTACCCGCTCCGAGGGAGCGCTCCTACTCGGCCCTCACCCTGGTGGGCGTGGGCCGCCTCGAGGGCTTCCCCCTCGACTTCCACAACGTCTTCTTCTCCGGGGACTACGCCGCCGAGTTCGAGGCGCTGCGCGCGGGCCGCCTGCCGGCGCTCCCCACCACCTATCTGTGTGCTCAGGACCGGGCGCCGGGGCAGCCGCCCCGGGCGGCGGGCGCCGCGGAGCGCTTCCTGATGATCATCAACGCCCCCGCGCTCGGCGCGGGCGAGAACCCCTCCCCCGGGGAGGAGGAGCTGGAACGATGCGAGAGAGCAGCCTTCGAGCTGATGGAGAGTTGTGGACTCCGGGTGCCGCGGCAGGGCCTGGAACACCAGAGGGTGGGGCCGGCGGACTTCGCGCGCCTCTTCCCGGGCAGCCGGGGAGCCCTCTACGGGGCGGCGCCGCACGGGATGATGGCGGGGATGCGCCGGCCGGCGGCGCGGACGCGGCTGCCGGGGCTCTACCTCTGCGGGGGGAGCGCTCACCCGGGGGCGGGGGTGCCGATGGCGGCGCTCTCGGGGCTGCGCGCCGCGGAGGCCGCCACCCGGGACCGGCCTTCGACCTCGCCCCCGATCCGGGTGGCTACCTCTGGTGGTACCTCGACATCGTCTCGGACGACGGACGCCACGCCCTGACGGCCATCCTCTTCGTCGGCAACGTCTTCTCGCCCTGGTACGCGGCGGCGCGCCGCGCCGCGCCCGGGGGGCAGGCCGATCCCCGCGCCCACGCCGCGGTGAACCTCTGCCTCTATGGCCCCTACCGGCACCGCTGGGCCTACACCGAGGTCGGCGCCCGCCACCTCGAGCAGAGCCCGGAGCACCTGCGGATCCACCAGAGCCAGCTCTACTGGGAGGAGGGCCGCCTGGTGCTGGAGGTCGACGAGACCCAGGCGCCGCTGGGCGGACGCCTGAAGGGGCGGATCGTCCTCGACCCCGGGGCCCGCTTCTCGGAGCCAGAGGATCTGGCCGGCACCGGCCGCCACCTCTGGTGGCCGCTGGCCCCCTTCTCCCGGGCCGAGGTGGCGCTCGAGTCGCCCGGGCTCTCCTTCTCCGGCGCGGCCTACCACGACGCCAACATGGGCTCGGAGCCCATCGAGGACGGGCTGCGGCGCTGGTGGTGGATGCGGGCTCCCCTCTCGGAGGGCGCGGCGGTGCTCTACGACGCCATCGATCCGGCCGGAGAGGAGCGTCCCCTGGGCCTCTTCCTCGGGAGGGACGGCAGCCGCGAGCCGATCTCGGCCGCGGTCCCCGGCCGGCTGCGCCCGACCCGCTGGCTGATGCCGCGCCCGCTGCGCAGCGGCCACGGCCGCCCGCCCCGCCTCCTGAAGGCCTACGAGGACACCCCCTTCTACGCCCGCTCCCTGGTCGAGCTGGAGCTGCGGGGGGAGCGCACCCGCGGCGTCTACGAGGTGGTCGATCTCGATCGCTTCGCCAGCCGCTGGGTGCAGGCCCTGCTGCCCTACCGCATGAAGAGGATCCCATGAGCATCCTCGGCTTCCTGCTCTGGTTCTGGGCGATGATGGTGGCCGGCGCCGCCGGCACCGCCCTCTGGCGCTCGGTCCGCCTGGCGCGGCCGGGCAGGGCGCACTCGATCCCGCCCGCGCGGGTGCGGATCGTCCGGCCCGCCACGGGCGCGGCCGGCTGGCTCGCCGAGGGGCTGCGAAGCGGCACCCTCGAGGGGCGCGACGTGCGCTGGGTGTTGACCACCGCCAGCGCCCAGGATCCGGCCACCCGGATCGCCGAGGCGACGGTGCACCGCTTCCGCGAGGAGGGCCGCAGCAGCGACCTGCTCGTCGGGAGGATCCCCGGGCCCAACCGGAAGGTGGCCCAGCTGGCGATCGCCGAGAGCGATCACGGCCGGGGCGACGCGATGGTCGTCGCGGACGCCGACGTCGACCTCGATCGGGTGGACCTCGACGCGCTGCTCGCCGAGCTCGGCCGCCCCGGGGTGGGCGCGGTCTGGTCGCCGGTGGCCGAGGACAGCGAGGCCACCCTCGGGGATCGGGCCTCGGCGGCGGTCCTCTCCGGCTCCCTCCATGCCTTCCCCCTCCTCTGCGGCATCGACCAGCGCGGCCTGGTGGGCAAGCTCTTCGCCGTGCGCGCCGAGGCCCTCGAGGCCGCCGGCGGCTTCGCGGCGCTCGTGCAGTACCTCGGCGAGGACATGGAGCTCGCCCGCCGCCTCGACGAGGCGGGCTGGACGATCCGCGCCCTGCCCCAGGGCGCCCGCAGCCTCGCCCGCGATCGCAGCCTCCCGGAGGTGATCGCCCGCCACGCCCGCTGGGCGACGGTGATCCGCTCCCAGCGCCCGGCGCGGCTCCTGGCCTACCCCCTGCTCTTCGGCGCCACGACGCCCCTGCTCCTCGGCGCGGCCGCGCTCTCCCTGGCGCTGCCCCTGCCGGCGGCGCTGATCGCGGCCCTCACCCTGCTCACCCGCCTCTCGGTGGCGGCGGTCGCCCGCCGGCGAGCCGGCCTCTCGATCGGGCCGCGGCCGCTGCTCGAGGCCGTCGGCCTGGCGGAGCTGGTGCTCTGGGCGGCCTTCCTCCGGGCCCTGCAGGGGCCGGAGGTGACCTGGGCGGGGCGGCGGCTGCGCGTCGCCGCCGGCGGCATCCTCCAGGAGCGCTCCTAGAGCGGCGTCATCCAGGCGAGCATCCGCTCGGCGAGGGCGCCCAGGCGGTCGGGCCGCCGCTCCAGGGTGCGCCGGGTCTCCGGCGCCGGGGCCGGGCCCCCGTCCAGGTAGCGCTCGAGGGCCCCGAGGAGGGCCTCGACCTCTTCCTCCTGCCTTCGCCGGCCGGCGTCGACCTCCCGCTCGGGCGCGAGGGGCTCGCCCACCGCCAGCTGGATCTCCGGGTGCTCGGCCTCGCCGAAGACGTAGCGCAGGCCCACCGGCACGACCTGGCATCCCTTCGCCAGCCGGGCGATCGCCGCGGCGCCGGGCTGGAAGCCCAGGGGGCGCGCCGACTCGGGGCGCTCGCGCCCCTGGGGGAAGACCCAGACCAGCCGGCCGGGGCCGTCCAGCAGACCGGCGGCGTAGCGGATGGCCCGGGCGCCGTCCCGGGGGTCGTCGAGATCGACCCCGAAGGCCCCCACCTTCGCGAAGAAGGGCCGCTCCCGCAGGTTCTTCGCGTCCATCAGGGCGTGGCCGTCGGCGTGCAGGATCCGATCGACCAGCTGCAGGATCACCAGCGCGTCCCACCAGGCGCTGTGGTTGGAGACCACCACCACCGGCCCCTCGGCCAGGGCGGCCTCCAGCCGGGGCAGGCCGTGGATCTCCAGGGCGCCGAAGGTCCGGCGCAGGCGACCCTCGATCTGTCGGCCGAACCAGGCCCGGAAGAGGCGGCGCTTGCGGGCCGGGATCACGGGGTGCAGGCCTGGAGGAGGGGCCGGGCCACCTCGAGGGGCGCCCCCTGGAGGGGGCGGGCGCGCGAGAGGTAGGCGGGGAGGGAGCGCAGGAGCAGCCAGGCCTTGCGGGGGCGCGAGACCACCGCCCGGCCCGAGACGCTGTCGAAGCCCCGCCGGCGGATCTCCCGTCCGATGTCCGAGTAGATCAGGCGGGCCGCCCGGATGGCGACCCGGCCGTCGCGGGGCAGGTGGGGGATGCCCTGGTCGGCGCTACGGTAGAGGCGCTCGGCCTCCTCGAGGAGGGCCTCGACCACCTTGCCCACGCCGGGAGAGAAGCGCGGCTCGGCCCGCAGGGCGTCGGGGTCGACGCCCTCGGCGCGCAGCCAGGCCTCCGGCAGGTAGATCCGGCCCCGGCGGGCGTCCTCGCCCACGTCGCGGGCGATGTTGGTCAGCTGCATGGCCACGCCCAGGTCGCAGGCGCGGGCGAGGACCTCCGGCGCGCGGCGCCCCATCAGCAGGGTCATCATCACGCCCACGGTCCCCGCGACCCGCACCCCGTAGGCGCGCACCTCGTCGAGGGTCTCGTAGCGCCGTCCCTCCGCGTCCCAGACGAAGCCCTCGATGAGGGCGTCGAGGGCGGGGCGGGGGAGGCGGTGCTCGCCGACCACCCAGGCCAGCGCCCGCTCGGTCGGGCTGTCACCGGGCGCGCCGGCGTAGGCGCGGTCGAGCATCCCCTCGAGGATGCGGACGCCCTCGGCGGGGGAGGGGCCGTCGTCCACCAGATCGTCGGCGATCCGGCAGAAGGTGTAGAGGGCCGTGACGGGATCCTGCAGGCGGGCGGGCAGCGCCCGGGAGGCCGCGTGGAAGGTCTTCGAGCCCGCCGCGAGGGTCTGCCGGCAGACCTGGAGGTCCGCGGGCGAGAGGCGCAGCGCCAGGGCGGTCGACTCAGAGGTCATCGGGATCGGGCACCACCGAGTCCAGGACCCGCGCCGAGGAGAGCACGCCGGGCAGGCCCGCGCCGGGGTGGGTGCCGGCGCCGACGAGGTAGAGCCCCTCGACCTCCTCGCTCTTGTTGTGGGGCCGGAAGTAGGCGCTCTGGGTGAGCACCGGCTCGAGGCCGAAGGCCGCGCCCTTGTAGGAGGCCAGCCGCTCCTGGAAGCCCAGGGGGGTGAGGAGGCGGGAGCTGACCACCGCGTCCTTCAGGCCGGGCAGCATCGCCTTCTCCAGGTAGGCCTCCACCGCCTGGCGGTAGGGCTCGGCCTGCTCCATCCAGTCCACGCCGCTGTCGAGGTGGGGCACCGGCGAGAGCACGTAGAAGGCGTCGTGGCCCTCGGGGGCCAGCGAGGGATCGGTGGCGGTGGGCCGGTGCAGGTAGAGGCTGAAGTCGTCGGCCAGCACCTTGTTCTCGAAGATGTCGTCGAGGAGGCCGCGGTAGCGGGGCCCCAGGAGGATGGTGTGGTGGGCGACGTCCTCGTACTTGCGCTTGGTGCCGAAGTACCAGACGAAGAGGCTCATGCTGTAGCGGGCCTTCTCGATCTTGCGATCCGTCCAGCGCTTGCGGTGCTCGGGGGCGACGAGGTTGCGGTAGGTCCAGGCCGAGTCGGCGTTGGAGACCACGATGTCCGCCGCGATGGACTCGCCGCTGGCCAGGGTGACGCCGGTGGTCTTGCCCTCGACCACGTCGATGCTGCCCACCTCCGAGTTGCAGCGCACCTCGCCGCCGAGGCGCTCGATGAGCTCGACCAGGCCCTCGACCAGGGCACCGGTGCCGCCGATGGGGAAGCTGACCCCCCACTTGCGCTCCAGGAAGGCGATCAGGGCGTAGATCGAGGTCGTGTTGAAGGGGTTCCCGCCCACCAGGAGGGTGTGGAAGGAGAGCACCTGCCGCAGCCGCTCGTCCTTCACGTACTGCGCGACCAGGCTGTAGACGGTGCGGTAGCTCTTCAGGCGCATCATCTTGGGGACGATCTTCGCCATCGAGGTCCAGTCCCCGAACTCGACGTGGGCCAGCTCCTCGAAGCCGACCTCGAAGATCTTGCGGCTCATCTCGAGGAAGCGCTCGTAGCCCTGCACGTCGGCGGGGTTCAGCTCCCCGATCTGCCGCCGCATCTCCTCGGCGTCTCCCGAGTAGTCGAAGATCAGGCCGTCGTCGAAGCGGATCCGGTAGTAAGGGGTGACCGGGCGCAGATCGATGTGATCCTCGAAGCGCTCGCCCGCCAGCTCCCAGAGCTCCTCGAGGAGCTGGGGCGCCGTCACCACCGTCGGACCGGCGTCGAAGGTGAAGCCGTCCTGGCGGTGGACGTAGGCCCGCCCGCCGGGGGCGTCGAGGCGCTCCAGGACCGTCACGCGGTAGCCCCGCGCGCCGAGCCGCACCGCGGCCGCCAGGCCGCCGAACCCGCTCCCGATGACCACCGCGTGGGGCTGGCTGCGGAGCGCCACCCCGGGTCCCGTCGTCTGTGTCGTCTCGAGCATGAGGGGAGTATAGGGATTGTCGAACCATTTGACAAACCCTGAACAAAGGTTTTTGATCCAGGTCAGAAGATGAGCGGACGCTATCGCATCAACTCGGTCTCCGAGATGACCGGGGTCGCCCCGGCGACCCTGCGCGCCTGGGAGCGGCGCTACGGGGTGCCCCGCCCCGAACGCACCGACGCCGCCTACCGCATCTACTCCGAGGACGACGTGGCGCTCGTGCGGCGCCTGCAGCGCCTGGTGGACGAGGAGGGGCTGGCTCCCTCCCAGGCCGCCGCGCAGGTCCTCTCCGAGGCGGACGCGCCGGAGGCGTCGCCCGTCACCGGGCCCGACCCCTGGCAGATCGCCCGGGGCGCCCTGGTGGACGCCGCCGCCCAGCTGAACGGGCCCCTCCTGCGGGAGCGGCTCGCCCGCGCGCTGGTGATGGGGAGCGGCGCCGAGGTCGCCAACCGGATCCTCGCCCCGGCCCTGCGCGAGCTGGGCGAGCGCTGGCACCGCGGCGAGCTCTCGATCGCCGCCGAGCACCTGGGGAGCGAGGCCATCGGCAACGCCCTGCGGGAGCTGCTGCGGCTGGCCCAGCCCGGCGGCCGGGCGCCCCTTGCCCTGCTGGCCTGCTTCGAGCACGAGGATCACGTCCTGCCCCTCTACGTGGTCGGCCTGGAGCTCGCCCGCTGGGGCCGGCGGGTCGAGGTCCTCGGCGCCCGCCTCCCTGCCGGCGAGCTTCGGGAGGCCGTCCACCGCCTCGATCCGGAGCTGGTCGCCCTCACCCTCACCCGGCCCCCACCCGAGGGGCGGCTCGAGGCGATCCTGGCCGCCACCGCCGGGGCCGTCGGCGCTCGCCCCTGGCTCGTGGGCGGCCGCGCCACCACCACCCTGCGCGAGGTGCTGGAGGAGGCCGGCGCGATCGTGGTCCCCGACCTCGCCTCCCTGGAGTCGGTGCGCGCGCGCCTGACCAAGCTCGAGGAGATCGAACGATGAAGTGGCCCTCTCTCCCGGCGATCCTCGCCGCCCTCGCCCTCGGGGTCGGCGCCGCCCCATCCTTCCCGGCGGCGGCGGAGGCCTCGGGCGCCTACCTCGGCACGCAGCGGGTCCGGGGCATCCTGAAGCTGCCGGTCCTCGGCGAGGTCGACACCGAGGTGACCTTCACCGTGCTGGCGACGATCCAGTCCGGGGAGGAGGGCCTGAGCATCGAGCAGCGCCCCTGCAGCGTCGAGTTCAGCAACGTGCTGGGGATCGGCACCGCCATGGAGGAGGCCGGGGTGCGGCGGCTCCCGGTGGAGAAGATCGCCTTCGGGCCGGCCGAGGGAGACTGGCGCGCCGCCGAGCCCTGGCTCGTGGGCTGGGGCGCCGAGGACGTGGACGCCGACGGCAAGCCCGGCGCCACCGTCCAGGTGAAGGCACCGCTCTGCGGCGGCGAGGTCCACGTCTCCAGCCAGACCGTCTCCATCGCCCGCGGCCAGTGGACCGGCGAGACCTTCCGGGGCCGGGTGAAGGTGGTGGTCGCCCAGAAGATCCTGGGCGCCTCCAACGCCTGCCTCTCGATGACCGCCACCGACAAGCGCCAGAAGATGAGCGGGGAGTTCGAGTACCGGCCGGTGCCCGCGGGCACCCGCTGCGAGGATCTCGGGGCCCTCGCGCTGCTTGCGGGCGACGCCGAGAGGCCGTAGAGGGTTCGTTCAAGGTATGCCTCGAGACTCCCAGAACCCCCGCCACCGCATCCAGGCCGTCGTCGAGGCCACCGGGGTGCCCGCCCCGACCCTGCGGGCCTGGGAGAAGCGCTACGGCTTCCCGATCCCCCGCCGCAGCGCGGGCGGCTACCGGCTCTACACCGAGCAGGATCTGGAGGCGGTGCGCCGGATGAACGCCCTGACCTCCGAGGGCATCCCGGCCGCGGAGGCCGCCCGCCTGGTGCGGGAGAGGATGCTGGCGGAGGCCGAGCCGGAGTCCGGCGAGGAGCGGTCGGGCTTCGATCAAGCCCGGGACCGGATCCTCTCCGCGGTGCAGGTCTACGACAGCCTGGCCCTCGAGGAGGCGCTGGCCCTGGCCCTGGGGCTGGGCCGGGCGGCCGTGATCTACCGGCGGGTGCTCGAGCCGGCCCTGATCGAGGTGGGCGAGCGCTGGCACGCCGGCACCTTCTCGGTGGCTCAGGAGCACCTCTGCACCCAGGTCGTCGAGAAGCACCTGCGCCTGCTCTCCACCCTGGTCCAGCCCCCGCCGCCGGCGCCGGTGGTGCTGCTGGCCTGCATCGAGGAGGAGCAGCACCAGCTCGGCCTCTACGGGGTCAGCCTCGAGCTCGCCGCCCTCGGCGCCCGCGCGGTGATCCTCGGCGCGGCCACCCCGCCGGACGCCCTCGGCCACGCGGTGGCCGCCCTGGAGCCCGCCGCGGTCGGCCTCTCCGCCGCGGCCCGGCCCCCGAAGGCGGCTGCCCTGATGCGCGCCTACGGCCGGGCCTGCGGCGCCGTCCCCTGGATCCTCGGTGGCCTCGCCGCCTCCGAGCTCTCCAGCGCCGTGCAGGGCGCCGGCGGCCTCGTCGCTCCGGGCGACCGGCACGTCTCCGACGATCTGCGCGATCTACTCACCCGGGCCCGCTCCCCCCGCGAGAAACCGTCAAGAGGAGGACCGGCATGAGCCCGTCGATCTACGACTTCGAGGTGAAGACCAACAAGGGCGAGACCCAGACCCTCGAGCCCTACCGCGGCAAGGTGCTGCTCATCGTGAACACCGCCAGCAAGTGCGGCTTCACCCCCCAGTACGAGGGCCTCGAGGCCCTCCACGCAGAGCTCTCCGGCAGGGGCCTGGAGATCCTCGCCTTCCCCTGCAACCAGTTCGGCGGGCAGGAGCCGGGCAGCGACGAGGAGATCGCCAGCTTCTGCGAGCTGCGCTTCCACACGACCTTCCCCCTCTTCTCCAAGATCGACGTCAACGGCGACGACGCCCACCCCCTCTACGAGCACCTCAAGGCGGAGGCCCCCGGCCTGCTGGGCACCAGGGCCATCAAGTGGAACTTCACCAAGTTCCTGGTCGATCGCGAGGGCAGGGTGGTGAGCCGCTTCGCCCCCAAGGACACCCCGGAGTCCCTGCGCGGGGAGATCGAGGCGCTCCTCTAGCGCGTGAGGGAGGGGTACTCGCGCAGCCACCCCTGCCGGTGGACCGCCCACAGGCCCAGGCAGATCGCCTCGGCCGCGTCGTGGCGCAGGGAGGTCGGCCGCTTCGCGCCGGACCACTCGATGATCGCCCGGGCCAGGGTGTCCGCGTGCTTCTTGGCGTCGGGCCCGCTGCGCTGGTGCCGAGAGAGGAGCAGCTCGCGGCGCCAGGCCTCGGCGTGACACTGGATCAAGACCAGCCCCCGGCGCTGGACCTCGCCCTCCCAGGGCAGCGCGATCCCCCCTCCGCCCTCGAGGGCGACGACGCTTAGGGGGGCGGCCTCCTCGAGGATGCTGCGGGCGGCCTTCCGCAGCCGGGCGAGGGTTCCGAAGTTGCGGGAGCGGTACCAGAGCAGCCGCCCGTCCCGGCCGAAGACGGCCAGGCCCGTGCGCAGGCCGAGGTCCACGGCCAGCAGTCGTTCGGTCGGATCGGGCATTGCCCGGAGGATAGCCGACCTGAATCGGGTCCAGACGGCTGGCCCGGGGCGTCCGGAATCCCGACGATCGGGAAGGTAACGCCTCGTTACTCCTCGGGGGGTGGCGCCGCCCCCCAAGACGCTGAAAACACGGAATGAATCCGCATCAGCCGACCGTCGATCCGGCGCTGCCCGCCGGGGCACCTCCGTTGCACTGCAGGAGTCGAACGAGCTGCACCTCACCTCGACCCACCCCCAGCGCCCCCCTCGGAGATGCCATGCGCCCCAAGACGATTCTCTGGATCCTGTTGCCGCTCTTCCTCGCCGCCTGTGGGGAGGGCGAGTTCATCGTCGACGGGACCGGGGCCCAGGCCGAGAGGGCCGTCATCGGGGGCAGGGTTCGCCTCGGCATGAACCCCGCGCTGCAGCCCGACACGGACCTGCACGACTGGCCGGCGGCGGCTAGCCCCTCCTCCCTCTACATGGCGCGCATCTGGGACATGGGGCTGACCTGGGCGCACCTTGAGCCGAGCCCCCCGGTGAACGGCGTCCGCACCTACGACTGGTCGCGGCTGGACCGGCGCATGGAGCAGATCGTGGACGCGGACATGCGCCCGATGATGGTGCTCTACGGGACGCCGCCCTGGGCCTCACCCGGCTGCACCCCCAACTACACGGGCGCCTGCACGACCTATCCGCAGGATCCCGAGGACTGGTCCGCCTTCGTCGGCGCCGTCGCGGCGCGCTACGTGGACCTGCGGACCTCGAGGGGAGAGGCGCCCGTCTACGAGGTGTGGAACGAGCCCAACCTGGGCCAGACCGCCTCCATCCCCTACTGGACGGGGAGCCCCGAGCAGCTCCTGGACATCAACCGGCGCGCGTGGGCGGCGATCAAGCAGGTGGCGCCCGGCGAGACGGGGACGGTGGTGTGCTGCGGATGGAACCGCCTGGCCGCCAACAACGCCGCGAGTCAGGTGGACGCCTGGCTCGCCGCCGGCGGGGGCGACCACGTCGACGCGATCTCGTACCACCCCTATCCGAGGAACTGGGACCCCTCGACCGCCGCCGACATCACGCGACGGTTCCGCAGGGCGATGGCGCGAAACGGAGTCGTCAAGCCGCTCTGGGCCACGGAGGTCGGCTTCATCAACGGCCTCCACGGCAACGGACGTCGGCTGACTCACCGTCAGCAGGCCGCGCTCGTCTCGGAGACCATCCTGGCGCTGCGGCGCGAGGCGGTGCCGGTCGTGCTCTGGTACCTGTGGAACGAGAGCCACGTGGGGCACGCCGACAGCGACTTCGTCGGCTTGCATCGGGTCGTGGCCGAGGCCCTCGCCGCGGCGGGAAGCGCACCCGACCTCCCGCCCGCGAGCCCCCACGACGCGGCCACCCCGCCCGCGCCCGCGCCCGCGCCGGAGCCCCCGCCCGCGCCGGAGCCTTCACCCTCGTCCTCGCCCGGGCCCGTCTGCGATCCGGGGAAGCGGAAGGTCACCGACTCCTCGACGTCGGCCAGCTCCGGGATCAGCCGCGTCTGCAGCACCTCGAAGACCATGGCGAGGGGCAGGGCGTCGACCAGGGCGTCGGGCACGGTCGGCTGGCCCATCCGGGCGACCCCGTGCTCGAGGCGCCAGGCCTCCTCCAGCAGGTAGCCCCGCCCGTTGGTGTTCGCGACGGTCTTCGCGGTGTCGGTGAGCGCCCGTCTCCAGAGGGGGCGGCGCAGCTCCAGGGGCTCTCCGGAGTCCCGGAGCAGCGCGAGCAGGTGGAGCGCCCAGCGGGGATCCTCCCGCTCGAGGCTGCCCTCGATCTCGGTGACGATCGCCCCGGCGCCGCCCATCAGGGCCACCGTCCGGCGCGCCTCCTCGCGCCGCTCGAGGGGGTAGAGGGTCTCGACCCGCTCGTCGAACCAGCCGAGCCGGTTCGTGTAGAGCGCCCGCACCGACCAGTCGAGCTGTCCGTAGAGCTCGGTGAGGTAGCCGCTCCTCGCCAGGTGAGCCGGGAGGCGGATGGTGCGCACCAGCTCGTCCAGGCTCTGGCCCGCGTTCGCCCCCCGCACCACCGAGTCGCGGATCCACTGGATGCCGTCCCGGTAGTCGCGCAGGGTCCTCGCGATCTCCTCGGCGCCGGCGACGATCACCGGGCCGAGGTGGCCCTCTGGGAGGCCATGAACGCCCTCCACGGCAGGGTGCGCGTGGAGCACCTCGTCGAGCTCCATCGACTGCGGGAGGCCGCCCTCGATCGACTCGGCGCCGGGACGACCGACGAGCGGCGCCTCGACTCCCTCTGCTTCCTGGCCCAGGAGTACGCCCGCCGGAAGCTGCCCGACGAGACCCTGGCCGTGGTGGAGGAGCTCCTGGCCCTGACCCCCACCGAGCCCTGGACCCGCTGGCGGATCGACGCCATCCGCTCCCGCTCGGCCATCCGTCTCCTCCAGGGGCGCGTCGCCGAGGCGCGCGAGGACGGCGAGCTGGCGCTCGGCGCGCTCGAGACCCTGGACGACCGGCTGCGGCTGGCCCGGGTGCTCACCAGCATCGCCGGGATCGACTCCCGGACCGGGGACCCCATCGGCGCCGAGCGAAAGATCCGGCACGCCATGGCGCTCTTCGAGCTCGAGGGGGAGGACGGAAGTGACGAGTACACCAGCGCCGTCCGGGATCTGGCCGTGGCGCTCCTGCGCCAGCAGCGGCTCGACGAGGCCGAGGTCCTCTACCAGGAGGCCTTCGTCCTCCTCGATGGACTGGGGAACCCGGACGCCTTCGTCGCGCGGCTGAACCTCGCCCTCATCGAGGTGGATCGCGGACGCTACGCCGAGGGCGCCGAGGAGGCCTGGGCGTGCGTCGAGGCCTTCCGGGCCCAGGGGCGCCCTCCCTTCGCCGGCCTCGCGCTCGCGGTCATCCTCCCTCACGCGGCCACCGGCGAGCCCGAGGCCTTCAAGGCCCTCTGCGCCGAGGCTGGACGGATCTACCGCGACACCCAGTGGTGGGATCTCCACGCCGCCGACCTCCTGACGCTCGCGGCGAGCCTCGCCAGCGACCCGGAGGCCGTGGCCTGCGCCGAGCACCTGGCCGAGGAGATCCGGGCGGGCATCCGACGCGCCTGAGGCTCCGGATCGCACGCGGGGCAGCCACCCGACCTTCGATCCGCTAAGGTGAGGGGATCATGCAGCGCGTGCTCTCGACCCTCGCCCTGGCCGTCCTCCCGCTCCTGCTGACGGCCTGCCCCCCGAAGGACCACGTCCGCCTCTACCACACCGAGCCGATCGCGCCCTCGCTCTCCATCGAGCAGGTCGAGAGCCTCTCGGTGCTGGGCTCGACCCGCATCGACGACGGCGTGAACTTCTCGGTCTTCTCGGGCAACGCCACCCGGATGGACCTCCTCCTCTTCGACGACCCCGAGGCGACGGTGCCCACCCGGCAGTTCGAGATGGTCCGCCACGGCGACGCCTGGAACCTCTTCGTCGAGGGGATCGGCCTCGGGCAGCACTACGGCTTCCTCGCCTGGGGGCCGAACTGGGAGGTCCACCCCGACTGGGAGCTCGGCCGCATCGAGGGCTTCGTCGCCGACGTGGACAGCCTGGGCAACCGCTTCGATCCCAACAAGCTCCTCTTCGACCCCTACACTCGCGCCTTCCACCGGGATCACGACTGGAGCAAGGGCAGCACCGCCAGCGGCCCCGCGCGCACCCAGTCGACGGTCGCCGCCGCCTCCAAGTCGGTGATCGTCGAGAGCGAGTACGTCTGGAGCGAGAACGAGACCACCTGGCGCGAGTCCCGCAGGGACCGGGCGATGCCCGGGCACCGCTGGGAGGACATGATCCTCTACGAGGTGCACGCGAAGGGCTTCACGGCCGACCCCGCCTCGGGGGTCGATCACCCGGGCACCTACCGGGGCTTCGGCGAGAAGGCCGACTACCTGGCCGACCTCGGCATCACCGCCGTCGAGCTGATGCCGGTGATGGAGAAGCCCCTCGACGGAGGCTACTGGGGCTACAACACCCTCGGCTTCTTCGCGCCGGAGCTCTCCTACGCCTCCGACAAGCGGCCGGGGAAGGTGATGGACGAGTTCAAGTGGATGGTCGACGAGCTGCACCAGCGCGGCATCGAGGTCATCCTCGACGTGGTCTACAACCACACCGGCGAGGGCGGGCTCTGGCGGGAGAAGCTCGAGCTCGCCGACGCCCACGAGCTCGACGCCAGCACGGCCGCCGAGCTGGCCAACCTCGATCCCAAGGAGGTCGCGGGCCTCTACAGCTACCGGGGCCTCGACAACGCCTCCTACTACGCGCTCTCGGATCAGGACGCGGGCTTCTACAACAACAACACCGGGGTCGGTAACACGACCCGCTGCAACTACCGGCCGATGGAGCAGCTGATCCTCGACAGCTTGCGCTTCTGGGTCGAGGAGATGCACGTCGACGGCTTCCGCTTCGACCTGGCGGTGATCCTGGGCGAGAAGGATCGCGACTACACCCGCTGGGACACGGTCGAGAACACGATGCTGATGAAGATCCTCCAGGATCCCGTCATCGTGGAGAACAACGTCCGGATCATCTCCGAGCCCTGGGCGATCTCGGGCTTCTACCTGGGCCAGTTCCCGAAGGCGCCGAGCGGCGACCAGGCCTGGTACGAGTGGAACGGCCACTTCCGGGACGTCTGGCGCAGCTTCGTGAACAACGACGGCTGGGCGATGAACTCCCGGGAGGGCGCGGTCGACTTCGGCGGCACCATGACCGGCTCCTACGATCTCTTCGGCGACGACGGGCGGGGACCGCACCACTCGATCAACTTCGTGACGGTCCACGACGGCTTCACCCTCTACGACCTCTTCACCTACGACAACAAGCAGAACGGCTGCAGCCCGCTGAACCCCGACTGCTGCGACGCCCGCCTCTCGGCCTGGTGCGATCCGGCGAGCGGCGAGGACAACAACCGCTCTCGCGACTGGGGCTCGAACAACGAGCCCTTCAAGCGCCAGCAGATGCGCAACCTCTTCGCGGCGATGCTGCTCGCCCAGGGGACGCCCTTGATCCTCGGCGGCGACGAGTGGATGCGCACCCAGCTCGGCAACAACAACGCCTACTACACCCGGGCCGACAACCCGAACTCCTGGTACCAGTGGGGCACCTACCAGGCGCAGAACGAGCGGCGGCGGATGCACGACTTCGTCCGTCAGCTCATCGCCCTGCGCAAGGAGCACGCCTGGGCCTTCGCCCGCAGCGACTACGCCGCGCCCCCCACCTGGCTGGACGCCGGCGGCGGCACGAACCCCAACTGGGGCGGCCGCCACATCGCCCTGCGCTACAACCACCCCGCCGGCGGGCCCGGCCTGCTGGTGCTGGTGAACATGGAGCTCGGGCCGGTCGACTTCCAGCTGCCCGCGGGCAACTGGACGCGCCTGGTGGACACCCAGCTCTGGTTCGACGACCAGCCCTACTTCGAGCAGAGCGGGGCCGATCCGACCCGCTCGGCGAACGCGTTCCCGGAGCCGGTCGGCACCGCCACCTACGGGGTGCAGAGCCGCTCGATCGTGGTGCTGGTCTCTTCCTGACCCTTCGGACTAGGCTGGCCGCGCGATGCTCCCCAGACGCCTCTCGATCCTCCTTGTGCTCGCTCTCCTGGCGCCCGCGGCGGCGTCCGCGGAGGTCTCGCGGCCCCGGGCCGAGGTGGCCGGCTACTTCCGGATCATGACCCGCCCCGACCTCCAGGGCGGCGACGGCCGGCTGGGCTTCTGGAACCTCTACGGCCGGCTAATGAACGAGGGGCCCTGGGCCTCGCTCGAGCTGCGGGTGGATCTGCTCCAGGCGCAGGACGCGCGGGACCCCTGGGTGAGCGTCCACTACAAGATCGAGGGCGGCTCGGTGATGAACGCCGACGCCGGGCAGGGGGCCCTGGCCGCCTTCCGGATGAGCCAGCTCTACGCGCGGGCCGGCAACGTGCTGGGGCAGGGCGTCGAGTGGCAGCTGGGCACCCTCGACACCTGGATGGGCGATCTGGCCCTCTACGATCAGAAGCCGGCCCAGCTCTTCTTCGACACCCTGGGCCTCTCGGCCACCCTCAAGCGACGGCGCTTCGATCTCACCGTGGGCCTGGGTGACGCGGGCTTCGCGATCCGCGGCCGCGACTACAGCCCGGTGCTCACCGCCGGCCTGCTGGCCCGCCTGCGCCTCGGCGGCCACCTCGAGCTGGGCGGCGGCGGCCAGACCTTCTACGAGCCCGAGGTCGCCGGCAACCGCAACTCGCCCCACACCACGGCGAACCTCACCTACGAGAACTTCATCCGGCGGGAGGTGGTCTCCAGCTACCTCCAGCAGAACCCGGGCAGCGAGGATCTCTTCTACGACGACAACGTCGCCAGCAGCACCTACGCCAGCTCCTACAAGGTGGTGGGCTACCTGGGCTTCGGCGGCTTCGGGCCGCTCACCTGGAACAACCTCTTCGCCAACCTCTCCCGCCTGCACCCCGAGGTCTCCACCACCGAGACCGTCGTGGGCCGGGACTACACCCTCTACGTCAGCAGCCTCACCGACCAGCGCTTCCAGCTCACCATCGGCAACGAGGCGCAGCTGAAGATCCTGCCCGAGCGCCTCGACGCCATCTGGGCCCTGCTCTACGGGCGCCAGTGGAACGACGACAACGAGATCGCGGCCGGCGAGGACAACCGCACCTTCCTCTCCAGCGTGCTGCGCCTCCAGCTCTACCTGACGCCCTCGCTCCACCTCCTCCTCGAGAGCTCCCTGGCCCGCGAGCGGAGCCTGAACGGCAACCTCTGGCGGCAGGCCCACGACTCGATCTTCCAGAGCAGCGTGGGGCAGGCCGACGCCCGGGGGCTGGAGTTCGGCGACACCGACACCCGCGACACCTGGCAGGTGAAGTTCGGCCCCGTCCTGAACCCCAGGGGCTACGGCATCTTCTCCCGGCCCTCCCTGCGGCTCCTCTTCGGGCTGCAGCGCTCGAGCATCCACCAGGCCTTCGGCTCCACGGTGGTCGACTCCCTCTCCGACAACGAGATCCTCCAGCACGAGGCGACGAGCCGGTACCAGCACGCGGTGATCGCGCTCGAGGCGGAGGCGTGGTTCTGATGGCGAGGGGCTCTCAGCTCTCAGCTCTCAGCTCTCAGCTTTCAAACGCCACGCTCGTGCTCGCGCTCGCGCTCGGGGGGTGTGCCGGGGCCGCACCGAAGCCCGAGGAGCCCCTCGCGACCAGGCGGACCGGCCCGCCGGGCCCCGTCTACTTCGTCATGGTCGATCGCTTCGAGAATGGCGATCCCACCAACGACGGGGAGATCGATCCCGCCGATCCCACCGCCTGGCACGGCGGGGACGTCGCCGGCCTCTCGAGGCGCCTCGACTGGCTGGAGGCGCTCGGAGTGGAGACGGTCTGGACCTCTCCGCTGACCCTCGGCCGGCGGGAGCCCTTCATGGGGCACGGCGCCTACCACGGCTACTGGGTCCTCGAGCACGGCGAGCCCGACCCCCACCTGGGCACCTGGGAGGAGCTGCGCGCCCTCTCCGACGCGCTGCGGGCGCGGGGGATGCGCCTCTACCTCGACGCCGTCCTCAACCACGTCTCCTACGAGGCGCCGCTGACGACCCGCCAGCCCGGCTGGTTCCACGGCCGGGGCGCCATCGAGGACTGGGGCGACCCGGTGCAGCTGGTCGAGGGTGACGTCCACGGGCTGCCCGACCTGGCCGTCGAGCAGGAGGAGGTCTTCGCCTACCTCGCCGGCACCCTCGACACCTGGATCGAGAAGGTCCGCCCCGCGGGCCTGCGCCTCGACGCGGTGAAGCACCTGCCGGTGAGCTTCTGGCAGCGGCTGGCCGCGCACCTCCACCAGAAGCACGGCGACGACTTCGAGCTCCTCGGAGAGGATCTGGAGGGCGACCCCTTCCTGCTGGCCGGGCGCTGGAAGGCGGCGGGCTTCGACTCGGTCTTCGACTTCCCCCTGCGCTACGCGCTGGTCGACGTCGCCTGCAACGACCAGGGAGCGAGCCGCCTGGCCTCGCTCCTCTCCCTCGACCGGGTCTACGAGCACCCCGAGCGGCTCACCACCCTCCTCGACAACCACGACCTCGCCCGGATCGCCTCCGAGTGCGGCGAGCCGACGAACATCCGCCTGGCCCTCTCCCTCCTCTACCTGCTGCGGGGCACGCCCTCGCTCCTCTACGGCACCGAGGTCGGCCTGAAGGGCCGCACGGAGCTGGAGGTGCGCGCGGACATGCGCTTCGAGGCGGACCACCCCCTGCGGGCCCACGTGGCGGCCCTCGCCCGGCAGCGGGCCGCGCACCCGGCGCTCTCCCGCGGCGCGACCCTCATCCTGGAGCTCGAGGCGAGGACCCTGCTCCTCCTGCGGGTCCCGCGGGAGGGGGAGGGGAGCGCGGTGCTGGTGGGCGTGAACGTGAGCGGCGCGCCGCACACCTTCACCACCCGCGGCGCCCCCGTCGCCCTGCCGGAGGCGACCCTGGAGGTGGGGTCCTGGGACGCGGGGATGGTCGCCCTTCCGCTGGCGCCGGAGGCCCTCGCCGCCCTGCGCGAGGCGCTGCGGATGCGCGGCACCCTCGAGGCCCCGCGGCAGCGCGAGCTCACCTTCGAGGCGCGGGTGCCGGGGGTCGGCGAGGACGAGACCGTCCTGCTCTGCGGCTCCGATCCGGCGCTCGGGAGCTGGCGGCCCGAGCGGGCCTTCGAGCTCGAGCCCGTGGGGGAGGGGGTCTTCCGGGGCACGCTGAGCCTGCCCGAGCCCGCGGTGATCGAGTGGAAGCTCCTGCGGCGGCGGGGCAAGACCTTCACCTGGCAGGGCGGCGCCAACCGCTCCCTCCACCTCGACGGCGGCGGCGAGGATCGACGGCAGCTCGCCTGGTGAGCCGCCCCCAACGCGTGTAGAAGCATCCGGACGATGGCCACCCTGCAGCTCTCCAAGATCCAGAAGTCCTTCGGCCGCACCGAGGTCCTGCGCGACGTCGAGCTGCAGATCGCCGACGGGGAGTTCGTGGTGCTCGTCGGCCCCAGCGGCTGCGGCAAGTCCACCCTCCTGCGCTGCATCGCCGGCCTGGAGACGATCTCCTCCGGCGAGCTGCAGATCGGTGAGCGGGTGGTGAACGACGTCGCCCCCAAGGACCGGGACATCGCCATGGTCTTCCAGTCCTACGCCCTCTACCCCCACATGAAAGTGCGGGAGAACCTGGCCTTCGGCCTGAAGATGCGCGGGATGCCGGCGGGCGAGATCGCCGAGCGGGTCGGCGAGGCAGCCTCGGTGCTGGGCCTCGAGGCCCTGCTGGATCGCTTCCCCAAGCAGCTCTCGGGCGGGCAGCGGCAGCGCGTCGCGATGGGGCGGGCGCTGGTGCGCCACCCCTCGGTCTACCTCTTCGACGAGCCCCTCTCGAACCTCGACGCCGCCCTGCGGGTGCAGATGCGCGCCGAGCTGGCGCGCCTCCACCAGCGCACCCGCACCACGATGATCTACGTCACCCACGATCAGGTCGAGGCGATGACCCTCGCCGACCGTATCGTGGTGCTCGAGGGCGGGATCGTGCAGCAGGTGGGGCCGCCCCTCACGCTCTACGCCGAGCCCGTCAACAAGTTCGTCGCCGGCTTCATCGGCTCACCCGCCATGAACTTCCTCCCGGCCCAGATGCTGGGGGAGGACGAGGCGGAGGGCCGGGGCTGGGTCGAGGTCCTCGGGGCCAGGCTCCTCCTGCCGGCCGGCCGCAAGCTGGCCGCGGTGGGGCAGCGCCTGGAGCTGGGCATCCGCCCCGAGCACCTGGTGGTGCAGCCCGGCGAGGAGGGCGACCTCTCGGGCCGGGTGGAGGTGGTCGAGCCGATGGGCTTCGAGATGCACCTGCACTTGCGCCTCTTGCCCGGGGCGGGCGAGGAGGAGGGGCCGATCGTGGTGGTCCGGGCCGAGGCCGCGAAGGTCGGCGCCGTCGCGCCCGGCGATCTGCGGGGCCTGGACCTGCCCCCCGAGCACCTGCACCTCTTCGACGCCGGCTCGGGCGAGGCGATCCGCTAGACCTCCTTCTTCTGGATGCCGCCGGACTCGAGGTTCGAGAGCAGGTCGATCCGCGTCTCGAGCCGCACGTCGAGGGGGATCTCGATCGGCGGCAGGGCCACCCGGCACTTCTCGTCGAGATCGATGGGGACGCCCATGGCCTTGATCCGCAGCTTGCCGGCGATGGGGACGGAGAAGTCGAGGGGGACGGTCGCCCGGATGGGCACGCTGATGGGGACGGCGATGGGGCCGATGCCCAGGACCTTGGTCGAGATCGTCGTGTCCAGCTCCATCTCGGTGCGGATGGGGATGGTGGCCTCGATCTCCATGTCGCTGTCGATGTCCACGTGGGTCTTGAGGGCGACCGGCACGATCATCTCCTGATCGAAGACGACCGGCAGGCGCTCCTCGATGTCGACCTTCACCGGGATGAAGCGATCCTCCAGCAGGCCGCGGACCCGGTCCCGCAGCTGCTCGATCTCGATGCCGGCGGCCTTCAGGCGGCTCCAGAGGACGGCCACCCCGATGGGCGGGGCCCAGATCATCGTGGAGAGGACGACCAGCCACCACTTGAAGTCGAAGGCCTCGAGGCCGGCCACGAACTCGTCGAAGCGCCCCACGCCGATCATCAGCGGCGGCGCCAGCATCAGCGCCGCGATGATCAGGAAGCCGCCCACCAGGTGGACGAGAAAGGCGATGACGACGACCTTCTTCAGCTTCTCTCCCATGACCGTCCCAATAGCACGGGCGGGGGCCGGCCTCGCCGTTAGCCTTCTGGCGCCAGGGGGGGAGCGTCCAGGAGGCGGACAGCCCGGGCGGGACGGCGGCGAAAGAATAGGCCAATGAATTCGCTGCCTTGCGGGGCGCTAGTGGATGATCTCCCCCTGGCACGGCCTGTGCTGTGTAGCGCGCACCCGACACCACCGGTGTACCCCCCCGATTTTCCGAGGAAGCCCGAACGATGTGCAGACTCGCCTCTCTCCTCTCCCTCGCCGCCCTGGCGGCCCTCCTGGGCGCCACCCCGGCGCTGGCCGCCACCTTCGATCCCCTCACCGGCACGGTGAGCATGGCCCCCGAGAGCGAGGGCATCGGCTGGGACCTCGAGAACCTCGAGACCATGCCCGCCGAGCTACCGACCTACGTCTACACCGCCCGCTGGGATCCGGTGCAGGACAACTCCCTCGTCACTCGCTTCGTCTATGACGAGCGGGTCATCGAGGGGCAGGGCGCGCTGGCCCTGGGCGGCGGGCTCTACCGCACCCTCACCGTCCTCACGGCCCTGCGCGAGCGCTTCGCCGGTCGCCGGGTCGAGTTCGTCTTCTGGCAGAAGCCCGAGGGCACGCAGCTGGCCGGCGACGTGAGCTGGTACGGCGGTGACGTGGACACGGCCCTGGCCAACGGCACCTTCGACGGCCTGGTCCCCCTGGCCTCCCTCTCCTTCCAGCCCACCGGCAAGCTCACCGACGACGGCTGGCGCGAGATGAGCACCGGCCCCGTCGACTGGGAGCTGGGCGGCGCCATCGCGCCGGCGATGATCATGCTCTCGGACACCCACGCCAGCGGGATGTGGGGCAACCCCTCGATCAGCTTCGATCCCTCCCTGCGGGTCCTCTTCGACGCCTTCGACATCGTCGACGTCGGGCCGGCGGTGACCGCCAACGACGCCTGCACCCTGGGCACCGAGGCCAGCGTCTGCGCCGCCGGCTCGGTCTGCCGGATGGGCCGCTGCGTCGAGGCCGCCCCGATGGTGGGCCCGATGATCCTCGACCCGGGCGCCCGCCGCGACTACACCGAGCGGCGCCTGATGGAGTACAGCCGCTTCGACGGCAGCCGCGAGGCCATGAACCAGCTGCCGGCCATCACCCTGGCCTGGGCGACCCTGGCCACCGCCGCCACCCCCGAGAAGTACTGGCCGGAGATGGAGGGCCTGGTGGAGCAGCTCCGCGACGGCCACGCCTCCGCGCCGACCTGGGGCTACGGCGCCATGCTCTACGACGCGGGCGCCTGCATGACCCTCGGCGAGGCCGACCTCCTCTCCACCCCGGTCCAGGCGCCGGTCATCATCGACCGCGCCTTCCAGCACCCCATCGGCAGCCAGGTGCGGGTGGGCGACGTGCTGACCTCGGTCGACGGGATGCCCTTCGCCGAGTGGCGCGACCTGGCCGAGCCCATCCTCTCCTTCGGGGGTGATCCGGCCGCCCACGACGCGGTGGTCACCGGCCAGATCCTCTCCGCGGCGATGATGGTGGGCTCCACCCTCGAGTTCAGCCGCTGCCCGGCCCTCGACGCCGCGGGCACCGCCTGCGCCGACCCCATCGAGACCGTCACCGTCGATCTGGCGCCGGCCACCGCCGAGCTCTGGACCGGCGGCGTCCCCGCCTGGATGGGCGGCTACACCCAGTGCGACTTCCGCTTCCAGCGGATGCCGACCGTCACCGATCCGGCGGGCTTCACGACCGCCGCCTCCATCGAGGACGCGGGCGTGCGCCACCTCCTCTTCAACGGCTTCCCCTCCGAGTACCAGCGCGGCGGAACCGAGTGGGCCCAGGCCCTGGAGTCGGCGCTGGGCGACGCTCCCCCG
The DNA here is from genome assembly GCA_029210625.1 of Deltaproteobacteria bacterium. Taxonomy (NCBI): domain Bacteria; kingdom Pseudomonadati; phylum Myxococcota; class Myxococcia; species Deltaproteobacteria bacterium. The sequence continues at coordinate 114,965 of JARGFU010000013.1, forward strand.
CGGGTGGTGGTCGACCAGCGGCAGGGCTACGGCGGCACCGCCGACGCCATGAACTACGCGACCTCCTTCTTCCTCGGTGGCAACGAGTTCGACCGCCTCGAGCTCTACCCCAACACCGACCTCACCCTCGACGGCACCCTGCAGGGCGACCTGCGCAGCTGCCTGCCGACGGCCCAGAGCTTCCTCCCCTGCGGCTACCACGACAGCTGGCGGCTCACCGACTTCCCGAACCCCAGCGCCTCGGCGGTCTCCACCAGCCGGGTGGCCCTGCTGCTGACCTCGGATGTCTCGGGCAACGACTTCTTCACCAAGATGGTGGACTTCCGCAGCGCCCCGACCCGCATCTTCGGGCCGGCGCCCACCTGGGGGGCCTTCGGGCCGATCGTCGAGCTGCCCGGCCACCTCGGTGAGCTCTCCGCCGGCTCCTTCCAGATCCAGGACACCGTCTTCTTCACCGACGCCAGCTCCGATCCGGTAGCCTTCACCACCGGCTCCGGGGTTGCGCCCGACGAGGTCGTGCTGCAGAAGCAGTCCGACGCCATCGCCGGCGTGGACACCCTCCTCCAGGCCGCCATCGACTGGGTGAACCAGTGAGGTCTCTACCGATGAACCGACTCCTCGTCCCCTTCCTCTCGGCCACCCTCATCCTCGCCGCCGGCTGCCCCGACAAGGGCGGCCAGACCCCGACCGACGGCGGCAGCGACGGCGGCACCCAGGACAGCGGCCCGCCGCCGCCTCCCGCCCGGGAGCTCGTCGAGTACAAGCTCTTCGGCGAGATGCCCCTCGACAACGGCGTCCTCGATCCGCAGCTGACCGCCCAGGGCTACGGCTGGTTCTCCTTCACCGGCCAGGGTGACTACGCCGACGTCGTGCGGCGGGTGCACTCGAACACCCCCACCGGCCAGCCGGTGCTGCAGCTACCCAAGAACGGCGTGGGCGCCGGGCAGGTCTTCCTCGCCGGCATGGCCCGGGGTGGGCAGGGCCCGCGGGTGGCCTCGATCTGGGTGGGCCGCCCCGCGGGGCAGGTCGACTTCACCAACATCGACGTCACCCTCCTGGCCTTCGACGCCCAGGCGGGCGGCGACCGGGCCTTCGACCTGGCCGAGAACACCGACGCCGGCTCGATGTTCGAGCAGGACGGCGTGATGTGGCAGAACCGCATCGCCACCATCGACACCGATCTCTTCGGCTGGACGATGCTGACGGTCACCGACGCCTTCGACGCGCCCCTCTACGTCACCGGGCCCGTCGTCGCCGGCGCCGCCACCCGCACCGGCCTCTACCGTCCGCGGGCCCCCGCGAAGGTGCGCGCCGAGCTGAAGCCCGGTGAGCTCGAGGCCGTCCGCCTCGCCCGCCTCGCCCTCAAGGAGCGCCTGCAGGGCGACTCGATGGAGGCCGCTCGCGAGAAGATGATGGAGCGGGCCAAGCGGGCGATGCAGGCCGTGCAGCAGGCCAAGGCCGCGAAGGGCCTCGAGGCCGCCGGTCAGTAGCGATCAGTCGACCGGCGCGGCGTTGAAGAAGCTCAGCTCGCTGGTGCTCAGGGGCGTGCAGCCCTCGTAGCCCAGGCCGTTGCTGGACTCGGCGCGGATCTGGGCCTCGACATCGGCGCACTCGGTCGCGTCGCCGATCAGCTCGAGGTCGATCCACAGGGAGTAGGCGGCCATCGGGCCCTGATCCTCGACGGTGCTGGCCAGGTGGTACTGGACCTGGCAGGTCGTCCCGTTCAGGTCGAAGACCTGGACGGGACGATCGTGGGTGAGGACGTGACCGTCGATCGTCCAGGAGAAGTCGGCCGGGTTCACGTAGCAGGTCGTCGAGTCGTGGGTGTCGCAATCGTAGTCGACGGCCTCGGTGCCCTCCGCGTTGACCCTGTAGGCGACGAACCACCCGAGGGTCAGCGGTTCCAGCTCGATGAGGTCCTGCCAGCCCGGGGCGTCGGTGCACCCCTGGTAGGAGACCGAGGAGGTCTCCACGCGCCACTGGGTCACCCAGCCCCGCTCGTGCTCGTGGGGGCCGGGCTTGCGGGCCCCGCAGGCGACCGTCGAGAGCAGGAAGAGGAGGGCGAGAGCGGCCGGGAGCAGGCTTCGCATGAGGCTAGTCTAGCCCTGCTCCGGGACTCGACGGAAACGCCCGGGGAGCCTATCTACGAACTCTCCGATGCGCCGCTCGCTCGTCCTCGCCGGCCTCTGGGCCCTGCTCCTCGCTCCCACCCCGGCGAGCGCTGGCGAGATCACGCTCTGGCACGCCTATCGGGCCGCCGAGAAGGAGGCCCTCGAGCAGCTCATCGCCGACTTCGAGGCCCGCTACCCCGGCAGCCGGGTGCGGGCCCTCTCGGTGCCCAACGACGCCTTCGCCTCCAAGCTCTCGGCGGCGATCCCCCGGGGCAACGGCCCGGATCTCTTCATCTTCGCCCACGAGCGGATCGGGGGCTGGAGCCGGGACGGCGTCATCGCCCCGGTGGACCTCGGGGCGCTGCCCATGGAGGAGGCCGGCTTCCTCGGGCCCACCGTCGAGGCGGTGACCTTCGAGGGGAAGACCTGGGGCGTGCCGCTGGCCTACAAGTCCCTCGCGCTCTTCTACAACCGGCAGCTGGTGGCGAAGCCGCCGGTCGATACGGACGAGATGCTGGTGGAGGCGCTGCGGCTCTCCGAGGGCGACCGCTTCGGCCTGGTCTGGCCCACCGACGAGTTCTACTTCCACGCTCCCTGGCTCTTCGGCCACCGGGCGAGGCTCTTCGACGAGGCGGGGCGCCCGCGCCTCGAGTCGCCGGAGATGGCGGCCTCGCTCCACTTCGTGCGGGACCTGGTCCTCGAGAAGAAGGTGATCCCCGCCGAGGCCAACACCGCGCTCGCCACCCGCCTCTTCAACGAGGGGCAGGTCGGCATGGTCGTGAACGGCCCCTGGTTCGTCGGCGACATCGCGGAGGGGATCGACTACGGGATCGCCGTGCTACCGGTCGTCTCCTCCACCGGCGAGGCGGCCCGGCCCTTCCTCACCGTCGAGGCCCTCTTCTTCTCGGGGCCGCCGGGCGGGGGAGGGGATCCCGAGACGGCGAAGCTCTTCGCCGCCGAGCTGGCCTCGGGGGCCGGCGCCCGCCTGCGAGCGGTGACCGGAAGGCAGACCGTGGCCTGGGAGCCCACCTACGCTGACCCCGAGGTCGCCGGCGATCCGGTGCTGAAGGTCTTCCGGGCCCAGCTCCCCTTCACGGTCCCGATGGACAGCCGCCCGGCGATGCAGGCCATCTGGGAGCCGGCCAAGGGCGCCCTGATGTCGGCCCTGCGCGGGGACGACGTGGACGAGCTGCTCCACCGCGCCCAGCGCCGCATCGACGCGGCCACCCGCCCGCGCCCCGCCCGGGCCGAGCCCCTGCCCTTCGTGATCGGCACCGGGGTCATCCTCTTGCTGATCGTCGGCGCCTGGGTCTTCTGGGTGCGGCGGAACGCCCCCGACTCCGAGGAGAGCCTGGGCGTGCGGGTCTGGCGGGCCCGCGGGGCCTACTCGTACCTCGCCCCGGCCTTCCTCGGCCTCCTGATGCTGGTGCTGATGCCCTTCGCGGTGGGCCTGGCCCTGGGCTTCACCAACTACGACGCGGGGGTGCAGGGCAGCCTCCTGGACAAGCTCACCTTCGTGGGCTGGGCGAACTTCCAGGACATCCTCTTCGGCAGCACCTACGGCCCGACCGACCCGCTCTCCTTCTACTTCACCCTGGTCGTCACCGTGCTCTGGACCGTGGCGAACGTGGCGCTCCACGTCACCCTCGGCCTGGCCCTGGCGCTCCTGCTGGCCCGGCCCTGGCTGAAGCTCAAGGGCGTCTACCGGGCGCTGCTGATCGTGCCCTGGGCGGTGCCCAACTACATCACCGCCCTGATCTGGAAGGGCATGTTCCACAAGCAGTTCGGCGCCATCAACGGCATCCTGGAGTGGTTCGGGATGGAGCCGGTGGGCTGGTTCTCCTCCTTCTGGACCGCCTTCACCGCCAACGTGGTGACCAACACCTGGCTGGGCTTCCCCTTCATGATGGTCATCGCGCTGGGCGCCCTGCAGTCGATCCCCTCGGACCTCTACGAGGCGGCGCAGGTCGACGGCGCGAGCGCGTGGCAGCGCTTCCGCAACGTGACCCTGCCCCTGCTCAAGCCCGCCATGTTGCCGGCCGTCATCCTCGGGATGATCTGGACCTTCAACATGTTCAACATCGTCTACCTGGTCAGCGGCGGTGAGCCCGACGGCGCCACCGACATCCTGATCTCCGAGGCCTACCGCTGGGCCTTCCAGCGCCAGGCCCAGTACGGCTACGCGGCCGCCTACGCCACGCTCATCTTCATCATCCTGGTGGTCTACACCCTGGGCACCCGCAAGCTCTCCGGCGGGGAGGAGGTCGGATGACCGGGATCCCTTCGCGGCCGCTGCGGCTCCTCACCCACGCCGGCCTCTGGGTGGGCATCGCGCTCTCGCTCTACCCGGTGCTCTGGGTCGTGAAGATGGCCTTCAGCGAGAGCCAGGCCTTCGGCCTCTCGGTCTCGCTGATCCCCGACTCGGTCACCCTCCAGAACTTCCGCGACGTGATGGGCACCACCGACGTCGACGGAGGCTGGCTCTTCGGGCGGCAGCTGCTCAACTCCACCCTGGTGGCGGCGGCGACGACCCTCCTCGGGCTCTTCCTGGCGACCACCGCCGCCTACGCCTTCTCGCGCTTCCGCTTCCCCGGCCGCCGACCGGGGCTGATGCTCTTCCTGGTCACCCAGATGTTCCCCGGGGTGATGATGGCCATCCCGGTCTACATCCTGATGGATCGCCTCGGCCTCCTCGGCTCTCTCTGGAGCCTGATCCTGGTCTACGGCATCACGTCGATCCCCTTCTGCGTCTTCATGCTCAAGGGCTACTTCGACACGATCCCCCGGGAGATCGAGGAGGCGGCCCTCATCGACGGTGCCTCGCAGCTGCGGATCTTCTGGACCATCGTGCTGCCCCTGGCGAAGCCCGCCCTGGCGGTGACCGCCCTCTTCTCCTTCATGACGGCCTGGAACGAGTTCATCCTGGCCTTCACCTTCATGAACGACGAGCGCCTCTACACCCTGCCGGTGGCCCTGCAGCAGTACGTCGGGGCCTTCCAGACCGAGTGGGGCCGCTTCGCCGCCGGGGCGCTGATCGTCTCGGCGCCGGTGGTGGCGCTCTTCTTCGCGCTGCAGAAGTACCTCGTAGGCGGCCTGACGGCCGGAGGCGTAAAGGGATGAAGACGCTCACGACGATCCTCTCGCTCACGCTGCTCTCCCTGGTGGTGGCCTGTGGTCCGGGCACCCGCACCGACGACGGTGGCACGCCGGATGGATCGACCGACGATGGCGGCACGGATGGCGGCGGCACGGACGGCGGTGGCACCGACGGTGGCGGCACGGATGGCGGCGGCACCGACGGCGGCGGCGGCACCCGCACCCTGACCAGCCTGCTGCCCACGAGCGGTTCCACCACCGGTGGTACGGCGGTCGAGCTCCACGGCGAGGGCTTCGTCTCGGGCATGGTCTTCACCTTCGGCGCCGACGCCTGCACCGGCCTGTTGGTGGTCGACGCGACCCTGGCCTCCTGCCTGACCCCGGCCGGCGCGGCGGGCACGGTGGACGTCACCGCGACCTGGCCGGACACCTTCTTCGCGACGCTCGCCGGCGGCTTCACCTATCAGGACGGCACGCCCGAGGTGGACTGGCTGCAGCTCACCCTGCCCGACGGCGACCGGAGCGTCGCCCCCGGCGCCACCGTGCCGGTGGAGGGGCTGGTCTTCGTCGCCGGCGTCACCGAGGGCGCCGGGGAGGGCAGCGGGATCAGGGTCGAGGCGGGCTTCGGGCCGGCGGCCGCCGATCCCTCCACCGCGCCGGGCTCCTTCACCTGGGTGGCGCTCGCCTACACCGGCGACCGCGACGGACTGAACGCCGGTGACCTGGCCAACGACGTCTATGCCGCCGATCTCACGGCGCCGATGGCGCCGGGGGGTCACCGCCTGGCCCTGCGGGCCGACGCCGGTGGCCCCTGGCGCTACGCCGACCTCACCGGCAGCGACGACGGCTTCCTCGCCGCCGACCTGCCCACGATCACGGTGACCTCGCCGGCCAGCGTGACGGTGGATGGAACCATCGACGTGGCCGAGTGGGCGGGCGCCACCACCGCCACCGCGGTCGACGCCACGGACTGGGCCGGCAACACGCTCGACCGCCTGCTCCTGAAGATCGCCGACGGCAACCTCTACCTCGGGGTGGAGGGCGTCCTCGAGGGCGGCAACGTCTGGGTGGTCTACCTCGACGCCCAGCGGGGCGACACCGCCGGCCTCACCGATCCGACCCTGATCTCCGATGGCGCCGGCGTCCTCGACGACGCGCTCTCCTCGGCCCTCACGACGCCCGGCGACGTGAACGTCGATCTGGCCTGGGGCACCGTCGATCTCTCCCGGGCGGCCGACGCCTTCGACGATCGGATGGGCTGGCGCGATCTCTCGACCCCCGCGGATCTGGGCTGGATCGACGGAAGCGGCGCCCCCACGGTCTGCGGGGCGGCGGCCTGCGAGGCCTCCGTGCCGCTCTCGACCCTCGGGAGTATCGTGGGGGTACCGGTTGCTGTCTTCGCGAGGATCGTCAACGGCTCCGGACAGCAGGCGGCGAATCAGACCCTGCCCCCCGACTCGCCCACGACCCCCCTCGTGGTGACGACCCTGCTGGAGATCACCCCATGAGCGTAGCGACCAACAACGGCCTCCCCAAGGAGCTCCTGGCCGCCTACCAGGAGGCCTGCCACGTCCAGGGCCAACCCCTCGAGGCCTTCTTCGAGGACGCGCGCGAGAAGTGGGACTCCGAGTCCCTCCTCTCGCTCCTCGACAAGGTCGAGGAGGACATCCAGGAGAACATCGCCCTGGTGCTGCAGGCCAACCCCGACATCGAAGAGCTGGCCCTCGCCCGCTCCGAAGATCAGCGCGAGCGCATCGCCACCCTGCGCGAAGCAGTGCAGTAGCGCGATTGCTTCCATCGCGGCGCTCGCGGGCCGATGGGAGCGTCCCCCGGGGAGCCCCCCTCACCCGGCCCGGCGGCGCCGCGAGGGAAGCACTGTGCTCAATAGAGCGCCGAGCCCTTGTCGAGCTCGGCGCGGGCCTTGCGGAGCTTGGCGAGGTGCTCGCGCTTGGCGCGATGGTGGCTGAGGAGCACCCAGCCGAGGATGACGATACCGCCGAGGCCGATCCAGACGAGGCGGGTGATGAGCTTGCTGCGCAGCTCCGCGAGGCCGAAGCGCTTCTCGGCGTTCACCGGCATCGCGCCGAAGAGCCCGCCGCTCTCTCGCTTCCCCAGCGAGCTGCGGCGCGAGACCATCACCTGCTGGCGGGCGAGCTCCTCGGGGAAGTCCTGGCGCCGCTCCTGGAAGCGCCAGCGGATGGTCTCCAGCCGGTCGTGGGCGGGCTTGAAGTCGGGGTCGATGCCCAGGGCGTTCAGGTAGATCTGCGCCGCCTCGGCCAGCTGATCGAGCTCCCGGTCGCGCCCCTGGTCCGGCCCCACCAGCTGTGACGCCTCGATCATCAGCTGGTTGATCTTGTAGGCGTCGGAGCTGATGTGCATCGTCCAGACGGTCGAGATGCAGGCGACGAGGTAGATGACCAGGATCCCCAGGCCGATCCAGGGCAGGCCCGGCCGCTCGGGATCCAGGGCGACCAGCTGCCGGGTGGCCGCCGAGGGGGGGCGATAGAGCTCCTGGTCGAAGGCCGTGCCGGGATCGGTGTCGGGATCGTTCAGATCGGGAGGGATCGGGTCGCTCATGCGGGGGCGTCCTGCGGGGCGGGGAGGGGGAAGGCCGGCCCGGCGAAGGTGAGGGTCGCGGTGGTCGTGTCGAGGCGAGCGGTGACGCCGAGGGGGATCGCCCGGTTCCACTTCCCGTGGCCGACCGGGGCGCCGGCCATCGCCGGGAGGCCCCAGCGCGAGAGGCGCTCGGTGATGACCTCGAGGGCGGTGAGCCCCCCGCCGGGCTCCTCGCAGCCCGCGTGCTCGCCGACGATCACCCCGGCGAGCTGCCCGGGCACGCCGGCCAGCTCGAGGTGGGTCAGCATCCGATCGAGGCGGTAGGGCCGCTCCCCGACGTCCTCGAGCAGGAGGAGCGCGCCGGAGAGCGAGGGCAGGTAGGGCGTGCCGACGAGGCGGGTGAGGACCGAGAGGTTGCCCCCGAGCACCCTCCCGGCGGCCTGGCCGGGGACGATCACCGGGCCCTCCAGGGCCAGGGGGGGCGGGGTCTCGCCGGCGAGGATGGCGAGGAGGGCCGCGCGATCCTCGGGCTGCTGCTCGGCGACGCCGGCGAGGACGCAGCTGTGGAGGCTCACGAGGCCCCGGGCCCCGAGCGCGGCGTGGAGGGCCGTGATGTCCGAGAAGCCGGCGACGATCTTGGGCGCGGCGAGGAGCCGCTCGAGGGAGAGCTCGGGGAGCAGGCGCATCGTCCCGTAGCCGCCGCGGGCGGCCCAGACGACGTCCACCTCGGGATCGTCGAGGGCGTCCTGCAGCTCGGCGAGGCGGCGCGCGTCGTCGCCGGCGAGGTAGTCGGTCGCGCTGTAGATCCCCTCGGTGGCGAGGACGCGGTAGCCGGCCGCCTCGAGGAAGGAGATGCTCGCCTCCACCCGGCGGCGCTCCACCGGGCCGGCCGGGGAGACGACGCGGAGGACCGGGCCGCCGGGGCCCTTTGCCGCGGGGGCGGCGGGAGGGTGGATCCACTCGCTCATCGTGTGAAGAGAACCGTAGCTGCCCCGGGTGGTCTGCTCAAGAAAGACTTGGTGTAGGCTCACCCATCGTGAGGCAGGTGGACCAGGCCACGCGGCGGCTCGAAGAGGCGCTCGCCGAAGGAGTCGCCACGGCGATGGCCTGCGTGGCCATCGTGGACGGCCGCAAGAAGCACTGGAGCTATCACGGCCGGATCGAGGTCGACGGCCTCGACGAGCCGGTGGGCCCCGACACCCTCTTCGACCTCGCCTCCCTCACCAAGGTGATGGCCACCACGACCATGATCTCGTCGATCCACGGGACCGGCGGGCTGGACCTCGACGCCCCGGTGCACCGCCTGCTCCCCGAGCTCAGCGAGGACGGCCGCCGGGTCCTCACGGTGCGTGACCTCCTGGCCCACCGCTCGGGGCTGCCGGCCCACGCCGAGTGGTGGCGGGCGGCGAGCGTCGATCCGCGCTCGACCCACCTCTTCCGGCTGCCCGAGCGGCAGCCCACCGGAGACGGGCGAAGGCTGCCGGTGGCCTCGGCCCGGGAGGCGACCCGGGAGGCGGTCCTCTCCACGCCGCTGGAGCGCAAGCCCCGCACGAAGGCCGTCTACAGCGACGCCGGCTTCATCCTGCTGGGGATCCTCCTCGAGCGCCTCACTCGCCGTCCTCTCCACACCCTCTTCGGGGTGGAGATCGCCCGGCCTCTGGGGCTGGCCTCCACCCGCTTCGTGGACGAGGCGGCGCCCCTCGCCCGGGCCATCGAGGTGGCCCCCACCCGTCGGGCGCCCAGCCGGGGTGGCGGCCTCCTCGTGGGACAGGTCGACGACGACAACGCCTACGCCCTCGGCGGCGTCGCCGGTCACGCCGGCCTCTTCGGCACCGCCGAGGACGTGGCCTCCTTCGGGCAGGCCACCCTCGAGGCCTGGGAGGGACAGCGCCGGGGACCCCTCCAGCCCGAGTGCGCCCGGGTCTTCCTGCGCCGGGACCCCACCCCGGGCAGCACCCGCGCCCTGGGCTGGGACACGCCCTCCTCCCGGGGCTCCGCGGCCGGGAAGATCATGAGCAAGAACCAGGCGGTGGGTCACCTCGGCTACACCGGCTGCTCGCTCTGGATCGATCGCTCCCGCCGGATGGTGATCGCCCTCCTGACCAACCGCATCCACTGCAGCGCGGACCCCGCGCCCATCCGTCGCCTCCGGTCCGAGGTCCACGACCTCCTGGCCTGAACGAGCTCTGAGCCAAGCCATGACCGAGCACAAGCCCTCCTCCCCCGACTCGCCCCCCATCGACCTGGCGGCGGTGAAGACCATCCACCTCATGGCCATCGCCGGCACCGGCATGGGGGCCTTCGCGCGCCTCCTGCAGCAGGCGGGCTACGAGGTGCGCGGCTCCGACGAGAAGGTCTGGCCGCCGATGTCCGATCTGCTCCGCGAGGCAGGCATCGAGTGGATGGAGGGCTTCAAGGGCGAGAACCTCGAGCCCGCCCCGGACCTCGTGGTCGTGGGCAACGTCATCCGCCGGACGAACGCCGAGGCCGAGGCGATGCGGGAGAAGAAGCTGCCTCACCTCTCCTTCCCCGAGGCGGTCGGGGAGCTCTTCCTGCGCGAGCGCCGCTCGCTGGTGGTGGCCGGCACCCACGGCAAGACCACCACGACCTCACTGCTGGCCTGGATGCTGCGTGAGGCGGGGCAGGATCCCTCCTTCCTGGTCGGCGGCGTGGCGAAGAACCTCGGTGACAGCGCCGCCCTGGGGAAGGGGGAGTGCTTCGTCATCGAGGGGGACGAGTACGACACGGCCTATTTCGACAAGGGGCCGAAGTTCCTCCACTACCGCCCCGAGGCGGTGATCTTCACCTCGCTGGAGTTCGACCACGCCGACATCTTCCGGGACCTCGCGCACTACCGCTCGGCCTTCGCCGACCTGATGGACCTCGTCCCCCCCACCGGCGTCGTCGCCGCCTGGGCCGGAGACGAGGCCCTGATCGAGCTGGCCCTGCGCGCTCCCGGGCGCGTCGCCACCTACGCCGCGCGCGAGGGGGTCGACGCGCTCTGGCGGGCCGAGCAGGTCCGCCCCTTCGAGGGGGGGAGCCGCTTCGAGGTCCGCCGGGCGGGCAAGTTCCTCGGTGAGGTCGGCCTGAAGATCCCCGGCCTGCACAACGTCGAGAACGCCCTCGCGGCGATCGTCGTCGGGGATCACCTCGGCCTCTCCCTCGACGAGATGCGGCCCGGCCTCGAGAGCTTCGAGGGCGTGCGGCGGCGTCAGGAGGTGCGGGGCGAGCCCGGCGGCGTCACGGTGGTGGACGACTTCGCGCACCACCCGACCGCGGTGCGGGAGACCGTCGCCGCCCTGCGCGCGCGCCACCCCGAGCGCCGCCTCTGGGCCGTCTTCGAGCCGCGCTCGAACACCGCCCGGCGCAACATCTACCAGGCGGCCTACGCCGGGGCCTTCGGTGGCGCGGACGAGATCATCGTGGCCTCGCCGCCGCCGCACCCGGATCCGATCCCGCCGGAGGAGGCCTTCGATCCCCCGGCGCTGGTGGAGGCGCTGGAGGCCGGCGGGCAGCGCGCGCGGCACCTCCCGGACGCCGAGGCCATCCTCGCGCACCTGAAGGACGAGTGCCGGGAGGGGGACGTGGTGCTGATCATGTCCAACGGCGCCTTCGGCGGCCTCCCCGCCCGGCTGGTGGAGGCCCTCGAGCGTTGAGGCCCCGGCTCGCCTTCGGGGTCCTGCTCCTGCTCCTGCTGGCGCAGGGCGGCTGTCCCCGGCGCATCGCCGCCCACATGCGCCTCGGTTCGCCCCTGGCCCTGGAGGTGCTCGACGCCGAGGGGGGCTTGAGGGAGCTGGGGGGCCAGGGGCCCGCCCGGCTCCTGGTGATCTGGGCCAGCTGGTGCGCCCGCTGCCCCACGGCGCTGGACGAGGGCGCGCGGGTCGCCGCCGAGTACGGGCTGCTCTACGCGGCGGTCTCGGTGGACGCCGACGAGCGGCTGGCCCGGGAGGCCAACCGGCAGCTCGCGGTCCAGGGGCCCGCCCTCTGGGACGAGGCGGCGCGGGCCTCCTCGCTCACCGGCGTTCGCCGGGTGCCCACCTTCCTGCTGGTCGACGAAGAGGGGAGGCTGGCCGGCATCTTCGAGGGCGTCGAGCTGGGCACCCTGAGCGCCCTGCGGCGCGCCACCGCCTCGATGAAGGAGCGGCAGGCGAAGAAGGCGGAGGCGGCGCCGTGAGCGTGCCCGAGCCGGTGGAGGAGCTCCTCGCCTCGGCCCTGGCCGCGGCGGCGGCGGCGAGCGCGGTGCTCCTCGAGCGCGCGCGCGGGTCGCTCGAGGTGGGCACCAAGATCTCGCACCGGGACCTGGTCACCGACGCCGACCGCGCGGCGGAGGCGGCGATCGACGCCGTCCTGCGCGAGCGTCACCCCGGCCACCGCCTCCTGGCGGAGGAGGGCACCACCCGCGAGGCGGCGGGGAGCGCCGCGGTGCGCTGGATCGTCGACCCCCTGGACGGGACGGTGAACTTCGCCCGGGGCATGAGCCACTACTGCGTGAGCATCGCCGCCGAGGACGAGCAGGGGCTGGCCGTGGCGGTGGTGCAGGATCCCGTGCGGGGTGAGGTCTTCCGGGCCGCCCGGGGGCAGGGCGCCTGGCTGGGAGAGCGCCGCCTGCAGGTGAGCGCGGCCCCGGGCCTCGCCGACGCGATCCTCGCCACCGGCTTCTCCTACGAGACGGCGATGCGGGAGGAGAACGCCCGCCACGCCGCGGCGCTGATCCCCCGCCTGCGGGGCTTTCGCCGGATGGGCTCGGCGGCCCTCGACCTGGCCTGGGTGGCCGCGGGCCGCCTCGACGGCTTCTGGGAGCTGGGCCTGAAGCCCTGGGACGTGGCGGCCGGGCTGCTGCTGGTCACCGAGGCCGGCGGCGTGGTCAGCGGGATGCCGGGCCAGGCCGAGCCGCTCGTGAGCGGCACGGTCGTCGCGGGCGGCCCGGCGGTCCACGAGGCACTCAGCGCGGCGCTCGCCGGCTAGCGCTTCTTGATCCGCTCTTCGGCCTGCGCCGCGAACTTCTCGTTCTGCTCCAGGCCGCACCAGGGGCACCAGGCGAAGAGCTCTCCGATCACGGTCCAGCCGCAGCCCTTGCAGTGCTTCTCCATGCCGGGCACCTCCCAGCGGTGCTCCTTCTGGCACCAGGGGCAGCAGGAGGAGAAGGGCATCAGCGGCTTGTGGCAGCCGTCGCAGTGGTCGGTGTAGCGCCGATCTCCGTGGCGCTGGCCGTCGCCGCTGCCCTGGTGGAAGGTCTCGTGACACCAGGGGCAGTAGCGCCAGTTCTCGTGGATGCCGTGCTCGCAGCGGGCGCAGTAGCGGGGGAAGGTCGCCTCGCTGCGGAAGCGCAGCAGGTCGCCGCACCAGGGGCACATGAGCATCGCCTCGCTCACCGGTCCCTGGCAGCGCACGCAGACCCACTTCACGCCGAAGGGGCTGAGGGCGGCGTGGTGCTTGTGCTCGAACTCCTCCCAGCGGCGCTCGAGGTCGGCCCGATCCCGCTCGAGGTTCGCGCGCTCGACCAGCCGCCGCAGCCGCTGGCGGGTCGAGGGCTTCACCAGCAGGGCGAAGCGGCGGGAGATGACCTCCATGTCGGAGAGGCGCCAGTCGGCGACCGGCGTGAGCAGGCGGCTGACGAGCTGGTGCGCCCGGGCGCCGCCGCGCTTGCGCAGCAGGGGGCTGACCGAGGCGTTGCGCGCCCGCAGCGTGCGGGAGGGGGGCAGCTTGCCGGTGACCGCGAGGTGGAAGAAGGCGCCGAGGGCGTAGGCGTCGGTGGCCTCGGCGAACTCGCCGTAGGCGGTCTCGGGCGGGGCGTAGCCCGGGGTGAAGATCACGGTGGCGTTGCCGCCGCCGCTCCCCCGGGAGGCGCCGAAGTCGCCGAGCTTCGCCCGGGCGCCCTCGAGGTAGACGTTGTCCGGCTTCACGTCCCGGTGCACCAGCCCGTGGCGGTGCATGTGGGCGAGGCCCTTGGCGATCTGCCGGCAGACCTCGGCGGCGATGTCCGGCGCGACGTGCCCGTGCTCGTCGATGATCTTCACCATGTCCGGGCCGTCGACGTACTCGAGCACGAGGTAGAGCCCGAAGCGGGGGCAGAGGCCCGTCTCCAGCACCGAGACCAGGTTGGGGTGCCGCATCCTTCGGGCGTTGACGAACTCGTGCATCAACGAGCCCTGGTGGGTGATCGAGAGCGCGCTCACGCCCTTCACCGCGACCAGGCGCCCGTGGCGCCGCTCGTCGGCGCAGAGCATCACGGTGGCGAAGGCTCCGGAGCCCAGCGGCCGCAGCACGCGGTAGCGATCGTCGACGTGGACGGCGTGCGAGCGCGCCTCCTCGATCAGGGAGGGGAAGGAGAGCTCGCTGGAGCGGAAGGCCGGCATGGGAGGAGGGGAGCCTACCTGAGGAGCTGGGCGGTGACGACAGTCGCGTAGGCCCCTCGGGGGAGGGTGAAGGCGAGCTGGAGATCGTCCCCCTCGACGCCGAGCTCGAGCTCGGAGAGGCCGATCCGGGCCGCCCGGCGGGTCCCCTGGGTGAGGCGCCCGCCGGCCTCCAGGTCGGCCATCGTCAGGCCGGAGGCCTCGAGGATCCGGGCCTCCCGTGCGGCGGCCTCTCCCCCGGGCTGGCGCATCCGGGGCCCGAAGATCGGCCCGGTGGGGTCGATCTCGCCGGCGGCCAGGCGGGCGCCGTCCTCGGCGGGCTCCTCCGAGAGGAAGACCCCCCGGCCGTCCCGCCGCTGGAGGAGATCCCCGGGCACGAGGACGTCGAGGAGCCCGTCGTCGATGCGGGCGTCCAGCCAGGCGTTGAAGAGGCTCGACTGCAGGGCCGAGAGGTAGAGCTTGCGCAGGTGCCGCTTGGGCTGCAGCTCTCCCCGCAGCACCTGCCGTCCCAGCTCGGGGTTCCGGCCGTCCCGGCCGAAGCGCTGCTCCCCGTAGTAGTTGGGGACGCCCCGGCGCTCGAGGTCCCGCAAGATCGCCTCGGCCGCCTCCCGGTCCGGCGCCGCGCCGCGCAGCCGCAGCCAGAAGCGGTTGCCCCGCAGGTGCCCCGTCTTCAGCTTGTTGCGGTGCAGCCGGCGCTCGAGGATCGTCACCGCCTCGTCCTCGGGGCTCGCCTCGAGGGCGCCCTCGGCGCGGGGGCGGGGCAGGGAGAACCACTGGCGGGTCACGGCCTGCCGGTCCTTCTGGCCGGCGTGCCCCACCTCGCGCTCGCGCACCCCGAAGGTAGTGGCGAGGAGGGCGGCGACCTCCTGGGTGGTCCGCCCGCGCTTCTGCACCCAGAGGTAGAGGTGATCCCCCTCCCCCGAGGGGAGGTAGGCCGGGAGCTCCTCGACGACGAAGTCCTCGGGCTCGATCTTCAGGGCGCCCCTCACCGGGGGTGCGTCGGGGAGGAGGTAGCGCACGACGCGTCCGACGCTCAGCTGTCGAGCATCTCGTAGATGACCCGCACGCGCCGGGAGAGATCCTCGTCCCGATCCGCGGGCAGGAGCTCGCCGGCCTGGAAGAGCTCGAAGAACATCAGCTCGTTCAGAGCGTCGCTCAGGAAGCTGCTCGGGTCCTTGCCCGCGGGCAGCTCCACGCCGGCGAGGCGGGCGAGGAGGGTGGGCTCGTCGAGGGTTCCGTCCTCGTGCAGCTGGATCCCCGAGAGCAGGTGGGTGAACTCGTGCTGGTTCGAGGAGAGGAAGGACTCGACGCCGAGGCGGAAGCCGGCGGTGGGGGCGATGGCCCCGACCTCCTCGCAGACCTCCCGGAAGATCGTGTTGAAGACCCGCAGCACGTCGGTCAGCTGAGCGCCCACCTGCAAGGTCGCCGCGCCGAGGTCCACCTCGGGCTTCTCCTCGCTGATGTCGACGTAGCCGGCCTTGGCCAGGCCGTAGACCATCTTGGTGGCGTCGAACTCGGAGAGGTGCTGCTCGGCGGCCAAATCGGCGAGGGTGAGGCGCCCCCGGCCGGTGGTGGCCGCGTCGAAGAGGGCCTGCTCCTCCTCGTTGAGGGCCTCGGCCGAGCGCTCGCGCGCCCGCACGTAGACGTGCATCCCCGGGACCACGTCCCGGAAGTGGGACATCTCGTCGAAGCGCCGCATGCCCTCCATGAGCATGCCGGTGAGCTCCAGGTTGATCTTCGCCGCGAAGCGCCCCTCCACGGGATCGTTGAAGAGGAAGTAGAGCCCCTCCTCGAGGACCAGCACCGAGAAGAAGATCTCCTGCACCTGGTGCTTGAGGGCCTGGTAGAGGTCGGCCGCCGAGACCATCTTGTTGGCGAGCAGCAGGCCGCCCAGCCGGGCCCCCGCGTCGGGCTGGGAGCGCATGACCCGATCGATGGCGCCGGGATCGACCAGCCCCAGCCGGCCGAGGACGACGCCGAGGCGATCGTTCGGCGCGGTGGAGGAGGCCCAGCGGATCGCCCCCTGGCGAAGGAAGATGCTCTTCTCGACCTGACCGGTGGCGACGGTGATCACGCCGGTCCAGCGCGACTGGGCCAGGTAGGCCAGCATCTCGCCGAGGGGAAGGCCCTGGATGTCGCCGGCGAGCACTGCCCGCACCCCAGCCTCCACGGGCCGGACGTCGTCCTGGCGCAGGACGAGGAGGTCCGGGTGGGCGGGGACGATGCGCCACTCACCGGCGCGCCCGCCGAGGTAGGCCTCGGCGGTGCGCCCCACGGGGAAGACCTTCCCGCTTCGATCGATCTTGACGTACTCGGGCATGGAGCCTTTCGCTGCGCTGCGGCGAAGAGACGGCGCTACTTGCGCTTCTTCTTCTTGGTGCTGTCGTCCTTCACCTCGAGGATGCCGCCCTCGACGCTGGCCTCGGGATCGGCGGGGCCACCGAAGTTCGAGTCGGCCCAGTGCCGCTCGCGCTCGGCCTTGTCGTACATGACGACGGCCTCCATCGCCCGGCTGTAGATCTCGGTCCAGGCCTTGGCGACGGCGCGCTCCTGCTTGCTGCGGCCGCCCTCGAAGGGGTCCTTCAGGCCCTTGTTGCCGTAGCCCTCCCAGACGGAGAGGATCTTCTCGACCTTCGCCTTCGCGGCCTTGTCGTCGGTGTTCGCGCGGATCTTCCAGACGAGCCCGCCGTTGTCCATCGAGATGCCGAAGAGGAAGGTGCCCTTCACGCCGGGCACCGAGCCCTTCACGAAGGAGACGTAGCCGACCTTCGCGCGCCGATCGATCTTGGAGAGGGCCAGCGGATCGTCGGGGATCAGCCGGGCGCCGTCCGGGCCCTGGGTGCCCTTGTAGACGCCGAGCACCGTGTACTCGTTGTCGGCCTTCTTGATCTTCACGCCGGTCAGGGCCTCGTGCCGCTCCAGGCCCCACTCGTCGATGGTGTAGGTGTCACCGAAGAAGCTCTCGGCGTCCGGGTAGAAGTCGGGCAGGCCCAGGTGCCGGTCGCGCAGGTAGGCGACGATGTCCCAGATCTCCAGGTCGTCCAGGGAGTCGGCGAAGGCGGGCATCACCGGCGAGCGGCCGCTCTTCTCCCCGCCGGTCTTGATGTAGGAGAAGACCTGCTTGTCGGAGAGCAGCGTCATCCGGGAGGGGTCGTTGAGCGCCGGCGAGGCGGGCTCGGACTGAATGACGCCCTTGCCGTTGCCACCGTCGCCGTGACAGCTGCGGCAGTTGAGGTCGAAGAGCCGGGCGCCCTGGCGCAGGTCGCCGATGTGGACCTTCTCGTCCTCGGCCGCCCGGGCGAGGCCCGGCGCGGTGAGGAGGGCGGAGAGGAGGATTGCGTGGGTGAGTCGATGGATCGTCATGGCGTCCTCCTAGCGCTTCCAGGTCTGGTAGCTGATCTTCGGCCAGGTCGAGAGGTCGGGGGTGATCGCCCACCAGAACTTCACGTGGCAGCTGGCGCAGGTGGAGT
This sequence comes from Deltaproteobacteria bacterium, assembly GCA_029210625.1. Classification (NCBI taxonomy): domain Bacteria; kingdom Pseudomonadati; phylum Myxococcota; class Myxococcia; species Deltaproteobacteria bacterium. The sequence continues at coordinate 132,551 of JARGFU010000013.1, forward strand.
CGCGCACCTGATCCCAGCCGGCCCGCAGGTCCTTGGGGGTGCTCTTGGCCTTGAGGGCCTCGAGCTCGCTCACCAGCCGCTCGGCGAGCTGGTCGTACTCGGCGCTGGCCGAGCGGTAGGCGTCGGGGACGGTCCCCTTCAGGGTCCGCGCCTGCTCGAGCAGGGCGTCGAGGGCGGGGGTGGTCTCCGAGATCAGGGGCTTGGGCTTCCCGAGGGCCTCGCCGAGGAGCCCGGCGGGCTGCACCATGGCCTGCATCGCCTTCTTGGAGGAGGCGCCGCCGGTCATCGGAGTGATCGGGCCGCGGGAGGTGCCCCGGGCCGGCCGCCGGCCGCCGGCGAGGACCTGGCGCAGGCCCATGGCCTCCTGGGGCGCCTCGGTGTCGGCGGGGGTGTCGACGCCGACCCCGAGGACGAACTCGAACTCGGGCAGCTCGACGCCCCGCTGGGCGAAGGTGACCTGGTAGAGCCCCGTGGTCGCCGGGGTGAAGTGGAAGCCGTAGACGCCGGCGCCCATCAGCGGGTGGAGGCCGTAGCGCATGGGCGAGCCGCCCTCCTTCGGCTTCACCGTGGCGATGAGCGAGGCGCCCCGCACGGGCACCCGGTCACCGAAGGTCGGGTCGGGCACCATCGGGGTCTGGGCCAGGTCGAGCGTCACCGTGACCCGCCGGCCGGCCGCGCGCTCCTTGGGCGTGGCGGTCAGGACGAAGTCGTAGTTCTGCCCGCTCTTGTTGATGATCGTCACCTCGCTGGCCGAGGCCGCGGCGGGGATCGCCAGGGCGAGGATCGTTGCGCCGAGGGCGGCGAGGAAGAGTTCGTGGCCCCTCATGGGCACCTCCTTGGAGCTTGCTGCCTTTTTCACCGGGATGACGGGCCGTCCGCCAGTGGGATTCATCACTTCTGAGCCGAGCCGGGCTTCGACCACTGCTCACCGCCGGCCTGCCAGTCCAGCTCGTCCTGGATCGCGCGCAGGATCATCGCGGCGTCGAGGAGCAGGGTGTAGGACCGGCCGTTGATGAAGAGCGAGGGCGTCCCCTCGATGCCGGCGGCCTGCCCCTGCTTTCGCTCGGCCTCGACCACCGCGTCGTACTTGCCCTCCTCGAGGGCCTTGGAGACGGCGGCGCGATCGAGGCCGAGGGTATCAGCGTGATCGAGGAGCGACTTGCGGTCGAGCTGGGTCTGGTTGGCGAAGAGGAGATCGGCGGCCTGCTCGAACTTGCCCTGCTCCCGGGCCATGACGGTCAGCTGCGCCGCCTCGCGGGCGTTCTCGTGCTGGGAGAGGGGGAAGTTCAGGAAGCAGAGGCGGGCCTTGCCCTTCAGCGAGTCGACGATGTCGCCGAAGAGCGGCCAGGTGATGCCGCAGTAGGGGCACTCGAAGTCGGCGAACTCGACGAGCTGGATCGGGGCGTCCTTCGGGCCCTTGCACGCGGCCTCGGCGACCTCGAAGGTCTTGCGGCGGGCGGGCTTGAAGCCCTCGAAGTACTCCTCGGTGAAGCTCACGGCCTCGCCGGGCTTGGCGCCGGCCTTGAGGAGCAGCACCGAGAGGTCGGCCATGCGGCGGCCGAGCTCGCAGGGGTTCGGATCCCGCAGGCAGCCGCCGAGGGTGGAGGGGCGGCCGCAGTCGCAGACCGCGTCCTCGGCAACCTTCAGGAGCGAGGCGCGCGCCTTCTCGTCGAGCCCCTCGACCTTCACCCCGGGCAGGGTCCGCGCGAGGGCCTCGTCACCGAGCTCGGCGCCCGCGACGCCGCTGCCGCCTCCGGCGGCCGCCTCGGCCTCGGCCTCGGGCTCGGCGGCAGGCGTCGCGGCCGGCGCCTCGGGCGCCTTCGCGTCGGGCTTCGGCGCCTCGGTCTTGCAGGAGCCGCCGAGGGAGATCAGACCTGCACAGAGGGTGAGCGCGACCGGGAGCGTGGCGAGGTGGTGGAAGGACTTGCGCATGGCGGTTTCGATCCTCGTGAATGGTGCCCCCGGATGGCCATCCGGCCCGACCGCCCGGAAGGTGAAAAGGCCAGGGAATCCGGGGCAGTCGAAGGCCGCGAATCCTACTACAGGGCCCAGCGGATTGGCCACCGGCGGGCGAGCACTCCGGCGAGCACGTAGGCGCCCGCGCCGCAGGCGAAGACCACCGCCAGACCGGCGCCGGTGGCCACCACCACGGAGAGGCTCGCGCCGACCACCGAGGCGAAGCCATTGATCGCCCAGGCCCGCCCCCGCTCCCCGGCGCTCGCGCCCGAGAGGCGGGTGAGGCCGAAGGGGAAGGGGAGCCCGAGGGCCAGGCCGGCCGGGGCCAGCGCAAGCAGCGCCCCCAGGGTGCGCAGGGGCAGGCTGGCGCCCAGCAGCAGGCCCTCCAGGCCGCCCAGCAGGACCCCGGTGAGGCCCACCCCGAGGGCGACCCCCAGCAGGAGACGCAGGGGGGAGAGGCGGGCGGCCACCCGGGAGAGGGCGTGGGAGCCGAGCCCCGAGAAGAGGAGCAGCCCCGCCACCGAGACCGCGAAGGTGAGGCCCGGCTTGCCCAGGAGCAGCCCCAGGCGGTGGACCAGGCCCAGCTCGACCGCGGCGAAGCCCAGGCCCAGGAGGGCGAAGTAGGCCTGGACGACCCAGGCCCCGGCTGGCCGGTCGGCCTCCTCCTGGCGGCGGCGCCGGCCCAGGAGGGCCGTGACCCCGAAGGCCACCAGCAGGGTCTGGAGCAGCAGCAGCGCCAGGGAGAGCTCGGCCACGGGCCGGTCCTCCAGGGCGAGGCGCGAGCGCTCCCCCTCGTCGAAGAGAGCCGTGAAGTCCGAGAGCCGCAGGCTCGACCAGGAGCGGCGGCGGTTGAAGAAGGGCCGGTCGTCGGTGGCGGGCTCCAGGAGCGCCGGATCCCGGCCCGGGGCGGGGCGGCGCTCCAGGGCGGCGCGCAGGGCCTCGGCCGTCGGCCCTCCGTGGCCCGGATAGCGGTGGGGCGCGTAGAGGAAGGCCATCCCCACCTGCCGGGCGGCCTCGTCCAGGGCCTCCAGCTGGTCCCGGCGAAAGGGGGTGGGGCTCGCCAGCACCCCGGCGGTGAAGGCGCCGCCGGGGTCGTCGGTCCCCGGCGCCGGCGCCGGCCCGAGGCGCAGGACCGCGAGGTGGCGGAAGGGATCCTTCCCGGCGTCCTTCAGGACCCGGGAGAGGGTGGCCACCAGCTTGGGCATTTGGGCCTCGGGGCGGGTGACGTAGAGCAGCCCGTCCTCCTCCAGGTGCTCCAGGTACTCGCCGATCGCCTCCAGGGTGAGGGTGTGGCTCTCGGCCAGGGCCAGGGCGCCGCTCTGGGCGGCGGCGTTGGAGATGGTGTGGATGGAGAGGATCTGATCCCAGCGCTCGTCGCTGCGGTGGACGAAGCTGCGCGCCTCGCCGTCGACCCAGCGCACCCGCGGATCGTCGATCAGCCCGCGGGTCCAGCCGTGGAGGGGGCCCCGGAGCCACCCCGAGAGGGTCGCGGCCAGCTCGACCCCGGTGACCTCCTCGGCGCCGTGGGTCAGCGCCGAGGCCACCTCCCAGCCCGCGCCCGAGCCCAGCACCAGCACCTTTCGGGGCGGGCGGGCGAAGAAGGAGAGGGCGGTGGCGTCCCGCAGCGGCGGCAGCTCCTCGAGGGGCCGCGTGAGGTGGGGGACCCGCACCACCGCCGCGCCGGCGTCCAGGAGGATCGTCCGGTGTCGCTCACCGCGCACCAGGTCGAGGCGGGCCGCCTCGTCCCAGGCGCTGGCCTCCACCCGCTCGGGGTCGGCGAGGATGGCCCCGACCGGCTCCTCTCCGAGGCGCTTGTCGGCGGCCACCCGCAGGCCGGTGAGGGGCTCGGCGACCGCGCCGAGGAGGAGGAGCCCGGCGGCGGCGAGGAGGGCGGGCAGCGCCCGGCGCCGGGGGGTCTGCATCAGCGCCCCGGCGGCCAGCGCCGCGGCGGCCCCGGCGCCGATCACCGCGTGGGGACCCATCAGGCCGACCCCGAAGAGGGCGAGGACCGCGCCGGCGCCGGCGCCCAGCAGGTCGAGCGCGTAGAGGCGGCCTGCCTCCCGGGCGTGGTCGATGAGGATCCGGCCGACCGCCAGGCCCGAGAAGAAGAAGGGGGCGATCAGGCCGAGCTGGATCGCCAGCGCCCAGAGCAGCTGGGAGGGCTCGGCGGCGATGCGCAGGGGCTCGAAGGGCAGGAGGCGCAGCAGCGCCACGGCGAGGAGGGTGGTGGCGGCCTGACCGGCGCCCACCCGCAGGAGGAAGGCCGCGAGGGGCCGCTCGCGGGCCGCCGGGCGCAGGGCCAGCCAGGCGCCCGAGAGGCCGTAGCCCAGCAGGGCGGTGGAGACGATCAGGAAGGCGAAGTGGTACCAGAGGGTCACGGCCAGCAGGCGCCCGAGGGCCACCTGCAGGGAGAGCGCCGCCGCGGAGAAGAGGGCGATCGCGAGGCGCTCGCTGGCGGCCTCCCTCACCGACCCTCCCGCAGGAGGGGCAGCCAGTCGGGCCGCTCGCGCAGGGCGGCCAGGTCCTCGTCCTCCTCGGCCACCGCCCGCAGCCGGTCGGGAGAGAGCTCGAAGGCCCGGGCGAGCAGGCGCATCGCCTCGTCGTGCGCGCCGAGGAGGGCCTCGGCGCAGGCCAGATCGTAGGCGGCCTCGGCGAAGTCGGGGTCGAGCTCCCCGGCGTGCCGGAAGTGCTCCCGCGACTCCTGGTAGCGGCCCGCGGCGTGGTGCTCCAGCCCCCGATCCAGGGCCAGGGCGGCCCGGCCCCGCCGAAGATCGAGGATCTCCACCCCCTCCACCACCGCGCCGGCCGCCTGCGAGCGCCAGCTCAGGGCCGCCAGGGCCGGGCTGCGCCCGGGCCCCACCTCGAGGGAGACGAGCTCGAGCCCCGGCACCTCGACCAGGCTGGCCAGGACCGTGGCGTGCGCCTCGCCCTGGCGGGCGAAGGTGAAGCGGAGGTGCTCGCCGACCCTCTCCTGGCGCAGCTCGTGGCGGCCGATCTCGAGGGGGAAGGTGGGCGCGGGGGCGGGCTGCCGGGCCGGCGGAGCGCCGGCGGGCTCCGGGGTCGTGGCGGTCTGGAGGATCCCACGCCGATCGAGGACGAGCTCGCGCAGCTGCCAGCCCCGGCCGTCGGCCCGGATCCACTCCCGGAGGATCACGCGCTCCTCCTCGAGGGCCTGCAGGCGCAGGTGGTGGCGGGGCGGGAGGTCCCCGGGATCGGCCACCGGAAAGCCGGGGCGGGGGGCCGTGCCCGGGGGCTGGGCCAGGGCGACGCAGCCGGTCGAGAGGAGGGCCAGGAGCAGCCCCAGCCCGCCCGGGCCGCCGGGCGCTGGAAGCGACCCGCCGTCGGCGCTAGAATCACGGTCGATCAACGAGGCCACGATGCCCCCCGACGAAGACGACGACGACAGAACCAGCATTCGGCCGCTGCACGAGCTCCTGGCTGAAGAACCCGCGTTAGGGTCGCAGAACCCGTACCTGATGGTTCTCGCGGGGAAGGCCGTGGGTCGCATGTTCAAGGTCGTGACCGGCGAGATGCTCATCGGTCGAGCGCCGGAGTGCGACATCATGCTGGACGACGATGGCGTCTCTCGCAAGCACGCGCGGCTGATCTGCCGGCCGGACGGCTCGGTCTCGATCCTCGACCTGGGCTCGACCAACGGCACCTGGGTGAAGTCCCAGCGGGTGGACCTGCGCAGCCTCCAGGACGGCGACCGGATCCAGATCGGCTCCACCAGCATCCTGAAGTACGGCTACCAGGACAGCGTCGAGGAGCAGTTCCACGCCCAGCTCTACGAGTCGGCCACCCAGGACGGGCTCACGGGGGTCTACAACAAGCGCTTCTTCCTCGATCGCCTCGATCAGGAGTTCGCCTGGCACCGGCGGCATCAGGCCCCCCTGACCCTGATGCTCTTCGACATCGACCACTTCAAGAAGACGAACGACACCTTCGGCCACGCCGCCGGGGACTTCGTCCTCAAGCAGCTGGCGCTGGTGGTGCTCGCCCAGGTCCGCACCGAGGACATCTTCGCCCGCTACGGCGGCGAGGAGTTCGCCTGCATCCTGCGCCAGACCCGCTCCCAGGAGGGCTTCGTCCTGGCCGAGCGCATCCGGCGAGCCGTCGAGGATCACCGCTTCCTCTTCCGATCCCAGATCCAGGAGGTGGAGATCCCCACCACGATCTCGGTGGGGGTCTGCGAGCTGAAGCCCACGGTGAAGGACATCGCGGCCTTCATCGAGGCGACCGACCGGTATCTCTACCGGGCCAAGGCGGCCGGCCGGAACCGCGTCGAGTCCTCCGCCTTCGATGACTAGGCGACGCTGAAGGTCCGGGGTAGAAACTCCGGCATGTTCAGCAAGATCCTCATCGCGAATCGTGGCGAGATCGCCCTGCGCATCATGCGCGCCTGCCGGGAGCTCGGCGTGAAGACGGTCGCCGTCTACTCCGAGGCCGACGAGGGGGCCCTCCACGTCAAGGCGGCCGACGAGGCCGTGGCCATCGGACCCGCCCGGGCCCAGGACAGCTACCTCCAGATCCCGAAGATCCTCGCGGCAGCCCAGGAGACCGGGGCGGAGGCGATCCACCCGGGCTACGGCTTCCTGGCCGAGAACGCCGGCTTCGCCCAGGCGGTGGTCGACGCCGGCCTCACCTTCATCGGGCCTCGCCCCGAGGTCATCTCCCGGATGGGGGACAAGGTGGAGGCCCGGAAGATCGCGGCCGCGGCGGGGGTGCCGGTGGTGCCCGGCTCCGAGGAGCCCGTCGACCTCGAGGGGGCCCGGGCCATCGCCGAGGAGATCGGCTACCCGGTGCTGCTCAAGGCCGTCGCCGGCGGCGGCGGCATCGGCATGACCATCGCGAAGGACGACAAGGGCCTGCAGAAGGCCTTCGAGGCCAGCGCCCGCCGGGCCCAGTCCGCCTTCGGAGACGGCTCCCTCTACATCGAGCGGCTCTTCGAGCGCCCCCGGCACGTCGAGATCCAGGTGGTCTCCGACAGCCAGGGCAACCACCTGCACTTCTTCGAGCGCGAGTGCTCGATCCAGCGCCGGCACCAGAAGGTGACCGAGGAGGCGCCCAGCCCCCTCTTCCTCGACGGTCAGAACCCGGAGCTCGCCCAGGCCATGCGCGACGCCGCCGTGGCCCTGGCGAAGCAGGTCGACTACCTGGGCCTGGGCACGGTCGAGTGCCTGGTCGCCGACGGCGCCTTCCACTTCATCGAGATGAACACTCGCCTGCAGGTCGAGCACCCCTGCACCGAGCTGACCTGCGACGTCGACCTCGTCCAGCTGCAGCTGAAGATCGCCGCCGGCGAGCCCATCGGCTTCGGCCAGGAGGCGGTGAAGCGCTCGGGGCACGCCTTCGAGCTGCGGATCTACGCCGAGGATCCCGACAAGAACTTCTTCCCCTCGCCGGGGAAGATCACCCGCCTCGTCCTGCCGGAGGGGGAGGGCGTGCGGGTGGACGCCGGCTACGCCGAGGGCGACACCGTCACCCCCTACTACGATCCCCTGATCGCCAAGCTGATCGTCCACGGTGAGGATCGGGCGCAGGCCATCGAGCGGGCGCTGCGCGCCGCCGAGGACTTCGTGGTAGAGGGTATCAAGACCAACCTCCCCACCCACCGCGCGGTGCTGAAGACCGAGGCCTTCGCGCGCGGGGACCTCTCGACCCATTTCTTCGAAGACCACCTCTAGGAGAAGACCCAATGGCCACCAACGTGGAAGCGCACATCACCGGGACCGTCTGGAAGATCGAGAAGCAGGCGGGGGACGAGGTCGAGGAGGGCGACATCATCCTCATCCTCGAGTCCATGAAGATGGAGATGCCCGTCGAGTCCCCGGACGACGGCGTCGTCGCGGAGATCAAGGTCGCCGAGGGCGAGGCGGTCGACGAGGGCCAGGTCGTCGCCGTCCTCGAGTAGCGCGCCCTAAAAGTCGCCGAACAAGGTCGTCAGCTTGACCCGCAGGGCTCTGGCGATCTTGTGGAGCGACGAGACCGAGGCCGAGGACTCGGCCCGCTCGATCTGCGAGAGCAGGCTGACCGAGAGCGCCGTCCGGCGGGAGAGCTGCTTCAGGGTCAGGTTGCGCTCCTTGCGCAGGTTCCGGATCGTCGTGCCGATGGAGCGGTGCAGGGCACCCTCGGGGTCGAGGACCAGGCCCTTGGACTCCAGCGCCCGCTGCACGGCGTCCCGGAACTCCTCCACCCGGAAGGGCTTCTTCAGGTAGTCCGAGGCCTGGTGCTGCAGGCTGGTGATGGCCGTGTCCATCGAGGGGTAGCCGGTGAAGATGATCACCGCCACGTCGTCGTCGATGCGGCGGATCTCCTTGAGGACCTCGGTGCCGTCCATGCCCGGCATCATCAGGTCGAGGATGACCAGGTGGAACTCGCCTTTGCGCAGGACCCCCGCGGCGTCCCTCGGGTTGGTCAGCGCGGTGGCCTCGTAGCCCTCCCGCTCGAGGAGCATGACGAGGTAGTCACAGACGTCCTGGTCATCGTCGATGACCAGGACCCGGACCTCGAAGCCCTTCTGTGAGGTGGGCTGCTCGGTTTTCGAGGCTGCTGGGCTGGCCATGCTCGGTTGCTCTCCTGCTGATCGTCGGGCTAGCCGCTCTTGCTGGCGTCGTACTTCTCCAGGATCTGGCGGACCTTGGCTGCGTCGGAGGCGCTGGGGTTCTTCTGAACGTAGAGACGGTAGTGCTTGGCGGCCAGATCCTTGTTGCCCAGCCGCGCGTAGCAGATGCCCAGCATCTTGTGGGTCATCCCCTGGCCCTTGGGGTCGAGCTTGAGGGCCCGCTCGAACTGCTTGGCGGCCAGCTCGAACTTGCCCTTCTGGAGGAACTGCACGCCCTTGGTCTGGGCGTCCTTGGCCTCCTGGACCTTGGTGTCGGCCTGCGGCTTCGGGGGCGGGGGATCCTTCTTGACGATCGGCTTGGGCTTGGGCGGGGGCGGGGCTCGCTCCGCCTTGCGCTGCGCGGTCTCGGCCCGCTCGAGGATCTTCTGGGCCTCGCGGCTCTCGGGTTCGAACTCGAGCCAGTTCTCGGCGACGGTGATCGCGCCCTCGTAGTCCTTGATGCCCAGGGCCGCCTTGGCGTCCGAGCGCAGCCGGTCGGCGGCGCGTCGGCGCGCGAAGGTGCTCTGGGAGCGCGCGTCGTTCTCGAGGAGCGAGCCGGCGGGGACCATCGCGAAGGCCTGCGCGGCCTCGACGAAGCGCTCCTCCGCCAGGAGGTCCTTGGCCTCCCGGAAGCGGCGGTGGGCCTCGTCCTCGAGGGCCGCCTGCTTGAGGCCCGCCTGGGCCGCGGCGTTGCTCTCGTCGAGCTCGAGGGCCTTCTCGTAGGCGTCCTTCGCGGCGGGCCAGTCCTGGCGCTCCACCGCCTCGCTGGCGGTCTGGATGGCCTGGCGCAGCGCCTCGGCGTTGTCGGCCACCGCCGTGCCCGGATCGGGATCGGGGGTCGGGGTGGGGTCCGGGGTCGGGGTGACGTTGGCCCGGGGGTCGGGGATGGGCAGGGTCTCGCCGCCGGGATCGGGCTTCGGATCCTCGCCGCCGCTGCCGGTGGCCATCCAGATGCCGCCGACCGCCAGGACGAGGACGACCGCGGCGCCGCCGATGACCCAGGGGAGGGGGACGCCCCGGGAGGGCATCGCCTCGTCGTCGACCGCGGCGCGGGCGGGCGCGGCCGCCGCCGCCGCCGCGAAGGCCGGCTCTCCGTCCTCCTCGCCGGTGTAGACGTAGTCCTCACCGGGGGCGCAGAAGCGGATCTTCAGATGACCCAGCTCGATGACGTCGCCGGGTCGGACGTCGATGAGCCCGTACTCCTCGCCGTTCACCCGCACGCCGTTCGCCGAGCCCAGGTCGGCGACCTTCCAGACCCCCTCCTCGTCGAGGAAGATCCGGCAGTGCCGTCGGGACATCGAGCGGTGGTCGATCTGGATGTCGTTCTCGTCGGTGCGCCCGATGGAGACCACCGTGCGGTCGAGGACGTAGGTCTGGCCGGCGTACTCGGTGCTGATGACGACCAGCGAGGGCTGCTCGCCCTGCTCGAGCTGCCGCTCCTGGGCCTTCTTCCCGAGGGCGTCGAAGTCGACCTTGATGATCGCCGTCGACTCGTGCTTCGGGCGCTCGGGCTGCTCGTACTCGGTGTGGGCCGCGGGCAGATCGAAGGGGGCCGGCACCGCGGCGCGGGCGGTGGGGATCGTGGGCTCGGGCTGCACCGGAGCCGGCGGCGGCGGAGCCGCGGAGGGGCTCGGGGGCGGGGTGAGCTCCTGCGAGGGCGGCTCGGCCACCGGGGCCGAGGGGGTGGTGGGGATCTGGGTCCCCGGAGAGGTGATCTCCCGCGCCTCGCTCGCGGTGGCCGCCGCGCCGAGCACCTCACCGGCCTCGGCCTGCACCGCGAGGTTGTAGTCTCCGATCTCGATGAGGTCGCCTTCCTGCACCTCGGCCCGGCCCTGGACCTGATCACCGTTCACCCGGACTCCGTTGTAGGAGCCGAGGTCCTCGATGAAGACGTGGCCGTTGCCCTTCAAGAAGCGGGCGTGTCGGCGCGAGACGTTCCGTTCGGTCAGACGAATGGTGTTGCCTTCGTTGCGACCGATGGAGATCTCGTCTCGAACGAAGGGGACGACTGTCTTGCGTCCCTCGTCATCCTCGATGATGAGCTTCACGAATGCACCGTTGGGAACCTTGGGGAGAATCGGGGGCTAACCCCAATTTTGTACCACGGGCCCCGAAAACGGGGCCACCCCGGGCTGGAGGGGGGTCCGCCCCCGGGGGCGGGGATTCGCTATACTCTCCCGATTCCAGGCATGATCCGGATCCGCACCCAGACGGGGGAAGAGACCCTCGATCTGGGGGAGTTCGAGTCCCGGGTGGTCCGGGGTGAGATCCCCCCCGACACCCCCGTCTGCTTCCCGGTGGTCTCCGGCGAGGACTTCGTGCCCGCCCGGGAGCTGGAGATCTTCCGGGGCCTCTACAGCCCGAGCCGGATCTACTTCAAGCGCTACTTCAACCTGGCGAGCTTCCCGGCGCTGACCACCGTCATCCTGGTGGCCAACGTCGCCGTCTTCGTCGCCGGGCAGGTCCTCCTGGCCGAGGGCTCCGGCAACCTGACGGCCGAGTTGGTCCGGCTGGGGGCGAAGGCCGGGCCGCTGATCACCGACCTGGGGGAGAGCTGGCGCCTGCTCACGGCGAACTTCGTCCACCGCGATCTGCTGCACCTGGGCTTCAACCTCTTCTTCCTCTTCAACCTCGGCGGCGCCCTCGAGAACACCTACCGCAAGCACGACTACCTGCTGATCGTCCTGGCCTCGGCCCTGGGGACCACCATCCTCTCCTTCCTGGGCTCCTCGCAGATCTCGGCCGGCGCCAGCGGGATCGTCTTCGGCTGCTTCGGGGGGGTGGTGGTCTTCGGCCTGAAGTACCGGGACATCATCCCGCGCCGCTACCGCCGCTTCTTCGGGGGGGCGGTGGTGCCCTACGTCCTCATCTTCCTCTGGCTGGGCTGGATGAGCGCCGGCATCGACAACTGGGGGCACCTCGGCGGGCTCCTCGGCGGCTCCCTCTGCACCTTCCTCATGCGGCCCCGCCTCCTCGACGCCGGCACGAACCTGGGGCGGCGGCGGGTGCTGCGCTACGGCCTGACCGTGGCCGTCATCGGCCTCACTTTCGCCGTGGGGCCGGCCTGGACCCGCCTCGGCGCCAGCCTGGTGGTCGAGCGGGACGACGACCTGGGCCTGGAGGTCGCCCACCCCCTGGGCTGGCGGCGGGCCATCACCGACCTGGGGCAGATCGGCTTCTCCAACGGCCTTCCCGTGCCCACCTACCTGCAGGCGGACGCCCGGGAGCAGGCCGCGCCGATCGACCTGGAGGCCGTCGCGGACCAGTGGTTCTCCAACGTGCTGGAGATGCGGGAGCACCAGGGCCTCTACCGGGGGGTGCGCCGGGAGCCGCCCCGGCCGGCCGTCGTCGCCGGCCGCGAGGCCCTGCTCTACCGGGCGGCCTTCGAGGCCTCACCGCGCAACGGGCCGACGGTCTCCTACCTCTTGACCCTCTACGTCTTCGCCCGGGGAGAGATCGCCTGCGCGGTGGCGATGTACGCCCCCACCGATCGCTTCCAGCGCTACCAGCCCATCTTCGATCAGATGAAGGACTCGATCCGGCTGACCGAGCCCCGCTCCCTGCGCCTGGCCCGGGCGGCGACGCTCCTCGATCCGGGCGATCTCGAGGCGCACCTGCGCCTGGCCGAGGCCTGGCAGCGCACCGGTGAGCGGCAGAGGGCGGTGGCCACCTACGAGGACGTGCTCGCGCGGAACGCCTCCCAGCGGCCGGCGCGCCTGGCGCTGGCCCGGCTCTGGGTCGACGAGGTCGACGCGCTCGAGGAGGGGGTCCGGCTCCTCGACGGCCTGCTGCCCGAGACCACCGATCCCGAGGAGCGCGTCGAGCTCCTCCTCCTCGGCGTGCGCTACGACCTGCAGCAGGATCACCTGTCCCGCGCCCACGAGCGGCTGGAAGAGCTCCTCGCGCTGGCGCCGGAGGATCCGCGGGTGCGCCAGCTGGCTCACCACCTGCCGGCGCTCCCGGAGCCGCTGGCCCCCTGAGGCGGGTGACGGGGGCGCGCGCTTCGTGCCAGATTTTCCCTCATGAAGAAGCTGGTCCAGCCGATCGCCCTCGCCCTCCTCCTCCTTCCCGCCGCGGCGCGCGGCGAGGCCGAGACCTGCGCCTCCATCCTGGAGCGCTCCGAGGACAAGCTGGGGATGGGGGTGCAGAGCGGGAAGGCCGTCCTCGAGCTGGAGACCCACCCCCGCACCGGGAAGCCGCGGCAGCGCTCGCTGGAGATCCAGAGCATGCAGGAGGAGGGGCTGCTGCGGACCCGGGTGCAGATCCTCGCCCCCGCCGACGTGGCCGGCACCGCCTTCCTCACCCTGGAGCGCGAGGGGAAGGACGACGAGCAGCACATGTTCCTGCCGGCGCTGGGCAAGGTCCGGCGGATCAGCGGCTCGGCGAAGAAGGGCTCCTTCATGGGCACCGACTTCTCCTACGCCGACCTCGAGACCCGGGACGCCGAGGACAACCACTGCGAGCTCGTCGGTGAGGAGACCCTGGAGGGCAAGAAGGTCTGGCACCTCTCGACCCGCCCGAAGACCCCGGACAAGGACGACGCCTACAGCCGGGCCGAGCTCTGGGTGCAGCAGGAGACCCTGGTGCCCGTGAAGATCGAGCTCTTCGATCGCAAGGAGAAGCTGCTGAAGGTCCTCGAGGTCCAGAAGGTGGAGAAGCGGGGCGAGCGCTTCGTGGCCACCGAGTCGACGATGCGGAACGTGCAGAAGGAGACCTGGACCAAGATGTCCCTCGGCGAGGTCGACTTCTCCGCCGAGTTCCCCCCCGAGACCTTCACCTCGAGGTCACTGCAGCGCCTCGCCCGCTGACCGGTTTCGGAGCGGACGCTCCCCCGAACCGGCAGGGGTTCGCCTCGGCTTCTCTCTTCGGAGCGGCCCGGAGGCGGCGCCCAGCCGCCGCAGGGCCAGCGGAGCCGTTCACCCCAGGCGCGAGCTGGGGGTCGTTAGGGGGAGCGGACGCTCCCCCTAACCTCCAAAGAAACAGAACTGCTCGCGCCGGAAGTTGAGGCAGACGTACTCCGGCCGGCAGTCCGCGTCGCTCTGGCAGGTGGCCATGCAGGCGGCGAAGTCCTGGTCCCGCACGCAGGCGCTGCCCTCCGGGCAGGCGTCGCAGTCCCCGTGGACGCAGTAGCCGCCGGGCCAGTCGGCGATGCAGAAGGAGGGGACGCCGGCGCAGTCGGCGGCGGTGCCGCACTCGCCACCCACCGGGCTCTCTCCGCCGCCCTGGGAGGGGACGCAGGCGAGGGCCCCGAAGGGATCGGCGCACTGGTAGCCCTCGCGGCAGTCGGCGTCGCTCTCGCAGCCGTCGATGCAGATCGGCTCCCCGTTCTCGGTCAGCACACAGACCCCGCCCTCGGGGCAGCTGCGGCAGCCCGGGATCGCGCAGTAGCCCTCGGGGAGGTCCTGGATGCAGACCGCCCCGGGATCGACGCAGTCGGTGGCGAGTTGGCAGGCGCCGCCCAGCTCTCCGAAGCCCGGCGCCGTGCCGCCGCCGTCGGGCTTGCCGGCGTCGGGGATCGTGCCGTCGGGCACGCCGCCGTCCGGGTCGCCACCGTCGGGGAGCGCGTCGGGGTAGACGCAGGCCCCCTGCACGCAGATCCGATCACCCTTGCAGGCGTCGTCGCTCTGGCAGCCCCCGGCGTCGGGGGGGAACTCCAGGGGGGCGAGGGTCTGGCAGCCGCTCGCGAGCAGGAAGAGAGCCAGGGGGGCGAGGTGGATCGGCGTGGGCTTCAAGGTCGGCTCCTCATCAGATGGCTCGCTGATACGACCTCACCTCGAGCGTGTCCAGGAAGCCGAGGCGGTGGTAGAGCGCCTGGGGGTCGGAGTCCAGGTCGGTGAGCAGGGAGAGGGTGGCGTGGCCGCGGCTGCGGGCGAGCCACCGCACCTTGGCGATCAGCGCCTGGCCGATGCCCTGGCGGCGCAGGTGGCTGACGGTGGCGAGGCTCTGGAGCGAGGCCCCGTCCTCGGTCTCGAGCAGCCCCACCGCCCCGACGGGCTCGTCCTCCAGGTAGGCGACCAGCCACTGCAGGCCGAGGGTGCGGGCCTGCACGTCCTCCCAGCGGTCCAGCGCCCGGCAGACCTCGGGGCCGAACCAGGGAGCGTCCCGCCGGCAGCCCTCGCGGGCGAAGGCCAGGTCTCGCCGGTCCGCGGAGTCACGCACCGGCTCGATCCGCAGGCCCGCGGGGGGCGGGCGGCGGGGGGGCAGCGCCTCGGTGGGGGCGCTCATGATCACCATCCGCCGCTCGGAGAAGCCGCGCTCGACGAGCCGCCGTCCGAAGGTCGGGAAGGCGTCGGCCTGCCGGACCCAGAGCTTGTGGTGCCCGCAGCCCGCCAGGGAGAAACCATGGGCGGCGGCCTCGAGGAGGCGGTCCACGTCCAGGGGGAAGCGGAGGTTGGCCACGAAGGAGGCGTCCCAGACCTCGGGCACCTCCGGGTGGAGGTAGAGCTCGCCGCCGGGCAGGGCGTGGGGCCGGGCGCCGGCCACGAAGGCCGCTCTCTCCAGTCGCCAGAGGGCGTCGGCCCGCCCTCGCCGGTCGGCACTCGCTCGCATCTCCACCCCCCATCCTAGCCGATGTGCGACCGGCCGCAGCTTCGTTCCGGTTTGACCCCCATCCGGCCTCACGGCAGAATCCCGCGCCACCGTGGGGAAGAAGAAGCCGAGCGCGGACACCGAGGTCCAGGAGAGCGGGTCGATGCCCGGGATGATCGACGCCCTCGTTCCCGCCTTCCTGCGGGAGAGCGCGCCAGCGCGGCTGCTCGGGCGCCTCTCCGCCGAGCGGCGCGGCCTGCTCCTGGTGGTGGCCTTCGCGGGCCTGATCTTCCTTCCCTTCCTCGGCTCGGTGGGGCTCTGGGATCCCTGGGAGACGCACTACAGCGAGGTCGCGCGCTCGATGATCGAGCGCAACGACTACGTCCACCCCTACTGGGAGCGGGCCTACTTCTTCTCCAAGCCGGTGCTCACCTTCTGGTTGATGGCCCTCGGGATGAAGATCGTCGGCCTCGCCGGTCCCGGCGGTGCCCTCTCCATCTACCTGGAGTGGGCGGTGCGGCTGCCCATCGCCCTGCTGGCGATCCTCGGGGTGGCGATGGTCTACCTGGCCGGCGCCCGGATCTGGTCGCGGCGGGTGGGGGCGCTGGCGGCCGTCGCGCTGGCCACCATGCCGATGTACGGGCTCATCGCTCGCCAGGCGATGACCGACATGCCCTTCGTCTCCCTGGTGACCGCCGCGATCTGCGCCCTGATGATCGCCCTCTTCGGCAAGGCGCCGGCCGAGGCCGAGGCCGCGGTGGAGGACGAGGAGGCGACCGACGACCCCGACCCCTTCTGGCTCTACGTCTTCTATGCCTTCGTCGGCTTCGCCACCCTGGCCAAGGGCCTCCTGGGGGTGGCGTTGCCGGGGGCGGTGGCGCTCCTCTTCCTGGTGCTCACCGGGCGCTGGGGCCTCGTCTCCCGCCTGCGCATCCCCACCGGCGCGCTCCTGACCGCCGTCATCGGCGCGCCCTGGTTCGTGGTGATGTCCCTCTTCAACGGCAAGGACGACGAGTTCAAGAACTTCGCCTACCGCTTCTTCGTGCACGACCACTTCAAGCGGATCGGGATGGGCGTGCACACCACGACCCCCGGCGGGACCTTCACCTACTTCATCGAGCAGGTCGGCTTCGGCACCTTCCCCTGGGTGGTCCTCTTCCCGGCGAGCCTCACCATCGCGGCCCGGGACCTGGCGGCGGGCCTGAAGGGCCGGCGCGCCCAGGCCCTCTTCTTCGCCTTCCTCTGGATCCTGGTCGGCTACGGGACCTTCTCCCTCTCGGCCACCAAGTTCCACCACTACGGCTTCCCGATGCTGCCGCCCCTGGCCCTCGTCTCGGGCTACGCCCTGCACCGCATCTGGGAGGAGGGGATCCGCCCGCACCAGGTGGCCCTGCTCCTCGGGGTGATCCTCTTCGTCGTCATCGCCCAGAACCTCGCGATGACGCCCAAGCACCTGGCCGACCTCTACGTCTACAACTACGGGCGGCCCTACCCCAGCCGCGAGGTCGATCCCCGGCGCCTCTTCGCCGTCTTCTTCGTGCTCGGGGGCCTCTTACTGGTCTGGAGCTACTTCTGGCAGCGGCGCCGCTCCCTCGTCGCCGGTCTGCTGGCGATCGCCTTCCTCTTCTCGGCCTACCTCGGCTGGGTGCACTGGGTGCAGCTCTCGCCCCACTGGAGCCAGCGCGACCTCTTCTGGACCTACTACCAGACCCGGGAGGGTGACGAGCCGATCGCCGCCTACTACATGAACTGGCGAGGCGAGACCCTCTACAGCCAGAACTCGGTGGTCCAGATCAAGGACGCCGGCAAGCTACGGAAGTTCGTGGCCGAGCCCGGCGCCGAGTACGTGCTCGTCGAGCAGGGACGCTACAAGGGGCTCAGGTCGGTCCTCTCCCGGCACCGCGCTCAGATCGTCGATCGCACCAACAACAAGTACTATCTGGTGCGGGTCGAGGATCCGCTCTAGGCGCAAAATTACGCCCCTCTGGCGGAGGCAATTGCTTGCTGCGCTGCCTTCACCATGTCATGGTCTTTGACCGTGGGGAGGGCCCGTGAGGGTGCCCTCCAGAAGCGAGCGAGAAGGTCGGTACGGTGACTCAGTCCGATTCCAGCAAGAAGACCTTCCGGGTCCTGGTCGTCGAGGACAACCCTCACGTCTCGGAGATCTTCCGCTACGCCTTCAAGCGCATCGTGGCCGAGAAGCTCGGTGACGAGGTCGAGGTCGAGGTCGCGGGCGCCACCGACGGGCACCAGGCCTGGAGCAAGCTGGAGGAGACCCTCACCACGGCGCAGCCCTTCGATCTGGTGATCCTCGACCTGATGCTGCCGGTGCTCGACGGCACCGAGGTGCTCGCCCGGGTGCGGGCCAACGAGACCCTCGCGCCCCTGCCGGTGATCGTCATCACCGCCGGCGACGAGGACGCCTGCCGCGAGGCTCGCAGCGCGGGCGCGACCGAGGTCCTGCGCAAGCCGGTGCAGTTCGCGCAGATCCGTGAGGTCGTGGGCGTGCTCCTCTAGAGCTCGCTCCGCTCCCTCGGCTATCAGCTATCAGCTGTCAGCTGTCAGTTCGTTCGCCGGAAGCTCGGACCCCGATGCTGGCGTCGAGCCGGTTGTCCCAAACAGCAACGGGCGGCGCCGAGGCACCGCCCGAGCTGATAGCTGACAGCTGATAGCTGATAGCTGATGACCGGAGGTCAGCCGGTCTTGGTCCCGCAGCCCGCACAGAAGCGGGCTCCCGGCGCGAGCTTCTCGCCGCAGCCGGTGCAGAAGCCGCCCGAGGCGCTGGCCTGGGTGAGCTCGGCGCCGCAGCCCGAGCAGAACTTGCCCGGGGGGACCTGGGCGTTGCAGCCGGTGCAGGTGACGAGCGCCGGGGCCGCGGCCGGCGCCGGGGCCGCAGCAGGCGGGGGCGCCTGCTGCTGCTGCTGCTGCTGGGTCATGAACATCTGGGCCATGCCGAAGCCCACGCCGAGGCCCGCGCCGCCGAGGGCCGGGTTGCCCCCACCGCCGCCGCCGCCGCCGCCCTGGGCCATGCCCTCGCCCGCGCCGAGCATCGCGGCGCCCGCGGCGTAGCTCTGGAAGCCGCCGGCCATGCGGGAGTAGGCCATGTCCTTGGAGAACTTCTTCAGGGTGGCCTCGTCCTCGGGCTTGATCGCGATGGTGAAGTTGCCGAGCCGCACCACGGTCAGGCCGTAGCCGTCGATGTGCTTCTTCGCGCCCTCGATGACCTCCTCCTCGATCTCCTCGGTGTAGGCACCGGAGGTCACGTCGAGGAGCGGCCACTTCTTCTTCACCAGCAGCTCGGCGACCCGGTCGCGGATCGTCTTGAGCAGCAGGTTCTTGAACCAGCCGACGAAGGCGTCGTTGGAGTTGCGGCCGAGGCCCACCAGCCCGATGACCAGCTGCTCGGGATCGCTCACCCGCAGGGAGAAGTCGCCGTGCACCATGGTGCCGATGGCGAGGCCCGTCTCGGGGTCGCGCACGTCACCGATCGGGCCGCCGAACTTCACCTGCGAGATCTCGCGGGTGCTGACGAAGAAGATCTCGGTGACGAAGAGGTTCCCGCCGGTGACGGCGTCGACCAGCATCGACAGGAAGGGGAAGTTGTTGGCCTCGAGGGTGTGGCGGCCCGGGCCGATGGTGCCCACCGACTTGCCGTCGCGGAAGAAGAGCGCCACCTCGTCCGCCTCCACCGTCAGCTGGGTGCCCCAGCGGATGTTGGAGTCGGGGTGCTTGTAGATGATGTCCTGCTTCGCCTCGTCCGGCCGGACGACGAAGTGCCTTCTGGCCTCACCCTTCACCTTGTCGAAGAGTCCCATGCGCGTTCTTCCTTTCCTCGAGGGGCAAAACAGCGTCGCGGTCGTTCGCGACTATTCCTTCAGGCTCCCGTGAGTGTCAAACGGCGAACCCGAGCCCGGACGCGCCGGCGCCTCGGGTCTGACGGCGAGCCCGGCCGGGAGGTCGTGGGCCCGGGCGGTCGCCAGGACCCGGGCGGCCAGCGCCGGCAGGTGCGCCTCGGCCCAGGCCCGCTCCCAGGCCAGGGCCGGCTCCGGGGCGGGGGAGAGGCCCAGCGCGCGCTGCATCAGGTTTCCGTGGTGGGCCAGGGCGGCCCCCTCCGGCGCGGTGAGGACCGAGAGGAGGAGCGCCGCCTCCCGCCGGGCGCCGGCCCGGAGGCGGGCGGCCTCCCGCCGGGCCAGGGTCCGGGCCTGGGCCTCGGGCAGGCCCGGCAGGGAGCGCTCCCCGGACTCGAGGGCCGCGAGGGCCCGGTGCAGGGCCTGGTGGGCGCGCGCGGAGGCCTCGAGCTGGGCGGGGAGGGGGTCGGCGGCCCCTCCGGGCGCCTGCGGGACGGCCGCGAGCTCGGCGCAGATCACCGCCTCGCGCAGGCTGTCCAGGCGCGCCCGGAGGCCTGCCTGAGGAGAGAGGGCCAGCCGGAGATCCGCCGGCGGCGCGACCGGCAGGCAAAGGGGGAGGGGAGCCTGCCGGCCGTCCTCCCCGGCGGCGAGGGTCGAGGCGGCGGCGGCGAGGCTGCCGCCCTCGGGGAGGAGCAGCTCCAGGTCGTCGAGGAGCCGGCTGGCCGGCAGGAGCGCCTCCTCGCCGGGCTCGGGAGCGAAGAGGCGCCCCAGATCGCTCTCGGGGAGCTCGGCCAGGGCCGCCCCCGTCCGCCCCCGGGCCAGCTCCCCCAGCGCCTCGAGGCGCTGCTCCTCGTCCTGATCGAGGAGGGCCCGGGCCAGGGCGACGAGCTCCCCGGCCGGGGCGGGGAGGAGCAGGTCGCGCAGCTCGAGGGGCGAGAGGCCGAGAGCCGCCGCCGCCTGCTCGGCCTGGCCCCGGCGCTCCTCCAGGAGCAGGAGGTGGCGGGCCTGGACGGCCGCGGCGCTCTGGCGCAGCTGCTCCCGGCGGCGGGCGTCCGACTCCCGGGCCAGCCTCGGCCCCAGCTCGCGCCAGGGCAGGGGAGCGCCGTCCAGCTCGAGGGTCGCGGTGGCCTGGAGGTGGGCGATGCGGCCGTCCACCTCCGCGGTCGTCCGGGCCAGGAGGTTGCCGGCGACCGAGCGCTGCAGGGCCCGGGTGCTCTCCTCCCGGCCGGGGAGGAGGGGCCGGAGGGCGGCGAGGCGCTCGAAGGTCGCCCGGGAGGAGAGGGCGGGGTAGCGCTCGTAGCTCTCGCTCACCCCGCCGGGCTCCCCGCGCACCCAGAGGCCCCAGAGCTGCTCGCCCTGCTCCCGGCGCAGGGCCCGGTCCGTGGCGAGGAGGGCCTCGAGCTCGCTCTCCGGGGAGACCCGCACCGGCGGGGGTGCCGGCGGCACGGGCACCCGCTTCGGGCAGGCCCCCAGGAGGAGGGCGGCGGCCAGGAAGGGGAGGGTTCTCAGGGCGGCGGAGGCGGGCATATCGGGCTTCAGGCTATCCCGGTCGGCGGGGGGCCGAAACCCCCGGTATTCGGGCTCTCCGTGCCGCCTGCCGTACCTTGACACTGAGGTGGGGCACCGCTATTCGAGCCTCCTCACCGTCCCTCGCAGCAGGAGGGGTTCGTGCGCGACGAGGGACGGACGGTCACCCCAATCAAGCTCAAGGAGCTCGTGATGAATCGACTCGCCAAGCTCGGCGCGGCCTGCATGGTCGGCCTCCTCGCCCTCGGCAGCATCGGCTGTCCCAAGGATGAACCGGCCCAGAACCCGGAGATCGTCTCCTTCTCCGCCACGCCCGCGGGGATCGTCGACGGTGACAGCAGCACCCTGGCCTGGGAGACCCTCCACGCGGTCTCCCTGAGCCTCGTCGATGACGCGGGCAACACGATCGACATCTCCTCGGCCGGCGTCGCCAACGGCGACGTCGCGGTGAGCCCGAGCGCCACCACCGAGTACACCCTGACCGCCACCGGCGGTGAGGACACCACCCCGGCGACCGCGCGCCTGACCATCACCGTGGCCCCCGCCGACGTCTGCGGCGACGGCTCGGTGACCGGCCCCGAGGCCTGCGACGACGGCAACACCGCCGCCGGCGACTACTGCGCCGCCGACTGCTCCGCCGTGACCGGCCTGTGCGGCGACGGCACCGCCCAGACCAACGAGGCCTGCGACGACGGCAACACCGCCGGCGGCGACTACTGCTCGGCCGACTGCCAGACCATCGACGGCTTCTGCGGCGACGGCACCGCCCAGGCCAACGAGGCCTGCGACGACGGCAACACCACCGACGGCGACTACTGCTCGGCCGACTGCCAGACCGTCGACGGCTCCTGCGGCGACGGCACCACCCAGAGCAACGAGGCCTGCGACGACGGCAACACCGCCGACGGGGACTACTGCTCGGCCGACTGCCAGACCATCGACGGCTCCTGCGGCGACGGCACCCCCCAGGCCAACGAGGCCTGCGACGACGGCAACACCGCCGACGGGGACTACTGCTCGGCCGACTGCCAGACCTCCAACGGCGCCTGCGGTGACGGCACCGTCGAGACCTTCGAGGCCTGCGACGACGGCAACACCGTGGACGGCGACTACTGCGCCGCCGACTGCATGGGCGTGACCGGCTCCTGCGGCGATGGCACCACCCAGACCAACGAGGCCTGCGACGACTCCGGCGAGTCCGCCACCTGCAACGCCGACTGCACCGCCCACGCCTGCGGCGACGGCGTCTACAACGTCACCGCCGGCGAGGTCTGCGACGACGGCAACACCGTGGACGGCGACTACTGCGCCGCCGACTGCCTCTCCGTGATCGGCGCCTGCGGCGACGGCACCCAGCAGACCAACGAGGCCTGCGACGACGGCAACGTCGATGCCGGCGACTACTGCGCCGCCGACTGCATGAGCGTGACCGGCTCCTGCGGCGACGGCACCCAGCAGACCAACGAGGAGTGCGACGACGGCAACACCGATCCGCTGGACGGCTGCGCCGCCGACTGCACCATCGAGATCCCCGGCTCCGAGTGCGCCTTGGCCTACGACCTGAACACCAACGGCGCCGTCGGCGACGGCTCCTTCACCTGGTCGGCCGACACCACCAACTTCACCGCCAGCAACAACGCCAGCTGCACGGTCTCCGGCAACAACCCCGAGGCCTTCGCCTACTTCATGGCCCCGGCCGATGGTGACTACCTCGTCGCGGTCCCCTCCACGGCGACCTTCAACGTCGTGCTGTGGGTCTGGGACGGCGTCTGCGATTCCACCTCCACCGTCCTCAGCTGCGTGAACGGCACGACCGCCGACGGCAACGAGTCCCTCATCATCAGCCTGGTCCAGGGCCAGGAGATCTTCATCGTGGTCGATGGCTACGGGAACTTCACCGACAACTGGGGCACCTTCGACCTCACCGTCGAGCCCGACATCTGCGGCGACGGCTACGTCTCGGCCAACGAGGACTGCGACGACATGGGCGAGTCCGCCACCTGCAACGCCGACTGCACCGCCCACGTCTGCGGCGACGGCGTGCAGAACGTGACCGCGGGTGAGGCCTGCGACGACGGCAACACCACCGCCGGCGACTACTGCGCCGCCGACTGCCTCTCCGTCACCGGCTCCTGCGGCGACGGCACCACCCAGACCAACGAGGACTGCGACACCTCCGGCGAGTCGGCCACCTGCGACGCCGACTGCACCTTCGTGGTCTGCGGCGACTCGGTCACCAACGCCGCCGCCTCCGAGGCCTGTGACGACGGCAACACCGCCGCCGGCGACTACTGTGCCGCCGACTGCCTGAGCATCACCGGCTTCTGCGGCGACGGCGCCGTCCAGACCAACGAGGTCTGCGACGACACCAACACCACCGCGGGCGACGGCTGCTCCGACGACTGCATGGTCGTCGAGGCGGGCTACGTCTGCCCCACCCCGGGCTCGGCCTGCCGGGCCATCACCTGCGGCGACGGCTTCATCGACTGGGGTGAGTCCTGCGAGGACGGCAACACCGCCGACGGCGACGGCTGCTCCGCCACCTGCGCCCTCGAGATCGCGGCGCCGGGCGCCTCGATCGTCGCCACCGAGTCCATCGACGCCACCGACATGCAGTGGGCCCGCCCGGGCTCGACCTGCGGCGCCACCTCGCCGGCGGATCACTACTTCGACGCCGTCTGGATCGAGAACAACACCGGCTACCCGCAGCTGCTGACCGCCACCGCGGCCTGGAGCGGCGACGGCTTCCTGCACGTCTTCTACGATCCCTTCGATCCGGCCGACCTCGCCAACTGCATCAAGGGTGACGACGACTTCAACGGCACCAGCGGCAGCCAGATCGTCGAGATCTACATCATGCCCGGCGAGAGCCTGGTCCTGGTGGCCTCGACCTGGGGCGGCGGCGCCGTGACCGGCGCCTACTCCCTCGACATCGCCACCGACGCCGTGGTCTGCGGCGACGGCTGGCTCACCGGCATGGAGGCGTGCGACGACTCGAACATCGCCGCGGCTGACGGCTGCAACGACACCTGCAGCCTGGTCGAGGACGGCTACGTCTGCGACGTGCCGGGCAACGCCTGCGTCTCGGTCCCGGGCGCCCTGGTCATCAACGAGCTCGACTACGACCAGACCGGCTCCGACACCACCGAGTTCGTCGAGATCTTCAACGGCACCGCCGCCGACGTGGATCTGACCAACCTCGCGGTGGTCTTCGTCAACGGCAACAACAACGCGGAGTACGGCCGCTACGACCTCTCGGCCGCCGGCGCCACGCTGCCGGCCGGTGGCTACCTCGTCATCCGGAACCCCGGGCTGACGGTGGACGCCGCGGCGATGACCATCGACACCTCCGGCACCAGCGTGATGCAGAACGGCGCGCCGGACGGCGTCGCGCTGATCGACTCCGTCGCCAACACCCTGATCGACGCCCTGAGCTACGAGGGCGAGATCACCGCCGCGGTCATCACCGGCTTCGCCGCCCCCGTGAGCCTCGTCGAGGGCAGCGCGGCCACGGCCGTGGATGCCTTCCCGAACTACGACGGCAGCATGTGTCGCCGGGCCTCGAACGGCCGCGACACCGACAACGCCAGCCTGGACTGGTCCTACTGCCCGACGCCCACCCCGGGCGCCGCCAACCCCTAAGGGGTAGGGCAGAGGCCGGTCTCGGCCATCCGAAATAGCAGACATGGACACCCCGGCCGGGCTTGAATCGGCCGGGGTGTCGTGTATTCAGGGGTCCACACTCCCCACAAGGATGCTCGAAGATGAAGCGCCTCGCGAAGCTCGGTCCTGCCCTGCTGGTGGCTCTCCTCACGGCCGGGGGCCTCGGCTGTCCCGGGGGCGATCCGGCCCTGGAGCCGGTGGTGATGTCCTTCACCGCCACCCCCTCCTCGATCTCCGCGGGGGAGAGCAGCACCCTGGCCTGGGTGACCCAGAACACCGTCTCCCTGCGCCTCGTGGACGACGCCGGCAACACCATCGACGTCTCGGCCGCCGGGGTGGAGAGCGGCAGCGTCGAGGTGAGCCCGGGCGCCACGACCGAGTACGCCCTGACCGCCACCGGCGGGGAGGACACCACGCCGGTGACGGCGCGCCTCACGATCACCGTGGCTCCGGCCGACGTCTGCGGCAACGGGACGGTGAGCGGCTCGGAGGCCTGCGACGACGGGAACACAGCGGACGGCGACTACTGCTCGGCGGCCTGCGACGCCGTGACCGGCCGCTGCGGTGACGGGTCCCAGCAGACCAACGAGGCCTGCGACGACGGGAACACCGTGGACGGCGACTACTGCTCGGCCGACTGCGCCGCCGCCACCGGCGCCTGCGGCGACGGGACCCTCCAGACCAACGAGGCCTGCGACGACGGCAACACCGCCGACGGCGACTACTGCTCGGCCGACTGCCTCACCGCCAACGGCGCCTGCGGCGACGGCACCCTCGAGACCTTCGAGGCCTGCGACGACGGCAACACCGCGGACGGCGACTACTGCTCGGCCGACTGCATGACGGTCGACGGCGCCTGCGGTGACGGCGCCCAGCAGGCGAACGAGGTCTGCGACGACGGGAACACCGCCGCCGGCGACTACTGCTCGGCCGACTGCCAGAGCGTGGACGGCGCCTGCGGGGACGGCACCACCCAGATCAACGAGACCTGCGACGACGGCAACACCGCCGACGGCGACTACTGCGCCGCCGACTGTCAGAGCGTCACCGGCGCCTGCGGCGACGGCACCCAGCAGACCAACGAGGCCTGCGACGACGGCAACACCCTGGCGGGCGACTACTGCGACTACGACTGCCAGACCGTCACCGGCTCCTGTGGCGACACCTTCGTCCAGGGGAACGAGGTCTGCGACGACGGCAACACCACCGACGGCGACGGCTGCCGGGCCGACTGCCTCGGGCGGGAGGAGTGCGGCGACACCCTGCTCGATCTCGGAGAGGCCTGTGACGACGGCAACACCACCGAGGGCGACGGCTGCCGGGCCGACTGCCTGGGTCTCGAGCAGTGCGGGGACGGCCTCCTCGACCTGGACGAGGAGTGCGACGACGGCAACAACACCGACGCCGATGGCTGCTCTGCCCTCTGCACCCACGAGGGCGGCTCCTGCGCCCTGGCCTATCCCCTCGCCACCTCGGGCGCGACGGGCAACGGCACCTTCCGCTGGAGCGCCAGCACCGCGGGCTTCACGGCCTCGCTCGACGCCCCCTGCGCCACCACCGGCCAGAACCCCGAGGCCTTCGCCGAGTTCACCGCCCCGGCGGCCGGTGACTACTACATCCTCGCCTACACCCCGGGCTGGGATGCGGTGATGTGGATCTGGGACGCGGTCTGCGACGCCGCCTCCACCTCCCTCGCCTGCGTCGACACCGTCTTCGGCGCCGGGGGCGAGGACACCACCCTCACCCTGGCGAGCGGCCAGACGATCTTCATCGTGCTCGACGGCTGGGGCGACGGCACCACCAACGAGGGGGCCTTCGACCTCTTCGTGGCGCCGCAGATCTGCGGCGACGGCCTGGTGATCAACACCGAGGCCTGCGACGACGGCAACGCCACGGCGGGCGACGGCTGCTCCGACACCTGCGCCCTCGAGCCCGGCTACACCTGCCCGGCCGCGGGCCAGGCCTGCCGGCTGATCCAGTGCGGTGACAGCTTCATCGACGGCAGCGAGACCTGCGACGACGGCAACGCCACGGCGGGCGACGGCTGCTCGGACCTCTGTGTCCGGGAGGCGGGCTACGCCTGCCCGGCCGCGGGCTCGGCCTGCCGCCAGATCGTCTGCGGCGACGGCTTCGCCGACCCGCCCGAGGCCTGCGACGACGGCAACACCGCCGCCGGCGACGGCTGCGGCGCCAGCTGCATGTGGGAGGGCGGGAGCTGCGCCGATCCCTACGACCTCACCGCCCTCGGCGCCCGGGCCGACGGCTCCTTCACCTGGTCGAAGGACACCTCCCTCTTCGCTGCCGACTACAACGCCTCCTGCACCAACTCCGGCGCCAACGGCGACGCGGTGGCCCGCTTCGTGGCGCCGGCGGCCGGGGACTACCTGATCCGGGTCGTGGCCACCGAGTTCGACCCCGTGCTCTGGGTCTGGGATGCCGTCTGCGATCCGGCCACCGCCGACGAGGTCTTCTGCCGGGACCAGGGCGCGGGTGACGAGCTCTCGGTCGAGGCGCTGGCCGCCAACCAGACCCTCTACATCGTGGTCGACGGCTACGGGAACTCGACCTCCAACGAGGGGCAGTTCACCCTGACGGTGGCCCCGGTCGTCTGCGGCGACTCGGTCATCACCGCCGGCGCCGAGCGGTGCGACGACGGCAACGCCACCGCGGGCGACGGCTGCTCGGACAGCTGCGAGGTGGAGAGCGGCTGGGACTGCCCGGCGGTGGGGAGCGCCTGCACCTTCGTCTGCGGCAACGGCACCATCGACGCCTCCGAGGTCTGCGATGACGGCAACTTCGCCGGGGGCGACGGCTGCGCCGCCGACTGCGGCGCCGTGGCCCAGGGCTGGGACTGCCCCGTCGTCGGCGCGGACTGCGTCTTCACCTGCGGGAGCGGCACCCTCGAGGGGAACGAGACCTGCGACGACGGCAACAACACCAGCCTCGACGGCTGCACCGACCTCTGCCTCCTCGAGGGTGGCTTCGACTGCTCCGGGACGCCGACCACCTGCACCTCCTGGTCGCTCCCCACCGCGGCCGGAGATCTGGTCATCACCGAGGTCATGCGCGATCCCCTCCTGGTGATCGACCGGCTGGGGGAGTGGTTCGAGCTCCACAACCCGACCGGCACCGATCTCCAGCTCCTCGGGGTCAAGGTGGGCGACGAGACCAACGCCTGGGAGAGCTACACCTTCACCGAGCCCTTCGGCCTGCCGGCCGGCGGCTACCTGGTCTTCGGCAGCGAGCCGGACCTGAACGCGAACGGCGGGGTCGCGGTGGACGTGGTCTACGAGCCCTACGACTTCAACGCGCAGAAGGGCATCGATCTGGGCAACGGGACCGACGGCCTGCGGGTGACCGACGCCGGAGGCGCCCTCCTCGACGTCGTGATCTGGGATGGCGGCACCTCCTTCCCCAACCAGACCGGGGCCTCCATGGCGCTGCTGCGAGGGATGGACGCGACCCAGAACGACGCCGGCGGGGTCTGGTGTGCCGGCAGCACGCCCTACGGCGATGGTGACCTCGGCTCGCCCGGGGTGGCCAACCCGCTCTCGGACTGCACCCTGACCACGCTCCTCTCCGAGAGCTTCGATACCTGGCCGCTCACCGGCTGGACCCTCCAGGACGGCAGCGCCGACGGCCACACCTGGGGCCAGTGCTCCGGGCGGGTCCTGAACAACAGCACCAACGCCTTCGCCTGCGTCGACAGCGATCTGGCCGGCGGCGGCGTCACCCTCTCCGAGGGGCTCGTCTCCCCGGCCTTCGACGCCAGCAGCCACGCCTTCGTCGCCCTGACCTTCGTCCAGTACTACAACGACTACAATGCGGCCGACTCCGGCCACGTCGAGGTCTCGGTGAACGGGGGGGCGAGCTGGACCACCGTCGAGACCTACAGCAGCGTCGACAGCATCAACGGAGAGACGGCGACGATCGATCTCTCCTCGATCGCCGCCGGCCAGCCCTCGGTGCAGGTCCGCTTCCGCTACGAGGACGGCGGCACCTGGTGCTGGTACTGGCTGATCGACACGGTGACGGTCGTCGCGCTCTAGGCTGCGTCTATCCGGCTGATTTCTAAAGGAAATCGAGGTCCTCCGGGGCGGTGTTCCGCTTGACGGAGTGGGGGTGGGTCGCTACCTTTCGCCCACTTCGCGGCGGCTCCACGGCCCTCTGACGGCCACCGCACGCGGGCGCCCTTCGCCACCGGTTCATCCCGGGAGGACCCATGCCGTCGTCTCCTCGTTTCACCTCGCTCCTCGGCCTGCTGGCCCTCCTCCTCGTCGCCACCGGCTGCCCCAAGCCGCCCTCGGTCACCGATCCGAGCATCGACCGCTTCGAGGCGAGCGCGACGACGATCACCGCCGGCGGCACGGTCACCCTCTCCTGGGAGACCTCCAACGCCCTCGCGGTCACGATGGTGGACGGCGCGGATCAGCCCGTGGACCTGGCCGGCGCCCCGGCCGCCGCCGGCTCGGTGGACCTCACCCTCGATGCGGTGGGCAGCCACACCTTCACCCTGACCGCCACCGGCGAGGAGGAGAGCAGCCCGGCCACCGCCAGCGTGACCCTCACCGTCGAGGCGAGCCCGGCCCCGGTGATCACCTCCCTCACCGCCACGCCCGCGAGCGTCGCGCTCGGTGATCCCGCGAGCCTGAGCTGGACCACCACCGGCGCCGACACGGTGAGCATGGTGGACGACGCCGGCAACACCCTCGATCTCGCGGGTCAGGGCGCCGCCTCCGGTACCGTGAGTGTCACCCCGGCCGTCGACACCACCTACACCCTGACAGCCTCCGGTCCGGGGGGCAGCACCACCGCCACCGTCACCGTGACGGTCTTCGTCCTGCCGACGATCCTCACCTTCGAGTCCGACGCCGCCGGCGCGGTGGTCGCCGGCTCCCCGGTGGTCCTCTCCTGGACCACCACCGACACCGACTCGATCGCCCTGGTCGACGACGCGGGCAACGCCATCGACGTCAGCGCCCTCAGCCCCACCTCCGACTCGGTGACGGTGACCCCGCTGGAGAGCAGCACCTTCACCCTCACCGCGACGAACGCGAACGGCTCGACGGACGCCACCGTCACCGTCGAGGTGCTCACCCACATCATCGCCTTCACCCTGAGCCCGGAGGTCGCCCGGGCGGGCGACACCCTCACCCTCGCCTGGCAGATCGGCGGCGCGACCGCCGCGGACCTCAGCGGGCCCGGCGGCTTCAGCTACGCGATCCCGGCCGGCGAGCTGCTGGCGGGCAGCACCACCCTGAGCGCGGCCACCGCGGGAGACTTCGTCCTCTCCGCCACGGGCCCGCAGAACAGCGACAGCGCGACCCGCACCCTGGCCATCACCACCGCCCCGCGGATCCGGACCTTCACCGCCACGCCCGACGCGCTCACCGAGGGTGAGGCCACCACCCTGGCGTGGACCGTCGACGGGGCGGACGCCCTGGACCTGACCGACTCCCTCGGGAACACCGTCGACATCTCCGCGCTCTCGGTGACCTCCGACAGCGTCACCCAGACCCTGGTGGTGCCGGGGACCGTGACCTACACCCTCACCGCGACCAACGCGGACGGCAACCACGTCCTCACGGCCGACGTGCTGGTGGCGGCCCACCCGAGCATCGACACCTTCGTCGCCGTGCCGAGCCGGCTGCCCGCCGGCGACGTCACCCTCCTCTCCTGGACCACCTCCGCGGCGGACTCGGTGAGGCTCGAGGAGAGCACGGTCGACCTGGGCATCCCCGCGACCGATCTCGACGGCAGCCACCAGACCGGGGCGCTGGCCGCGGACACGACCTACGTCCTCTACGCCTCGAACGCCGCCGGCCACGAGGCGAGCGCCAGCCTGACGGTCACCATCGGCGCTCCCGTCAACACGAGCTTCACCGCCACGCCGGGCGCCGGGGCGCCGGGCGCCACCCTCCAGCTGGGCTGGACGAACGAGGGCGGCACGACGCTGACCATCAGCGACGGCACCACCGACGTCTGCACGGTGAGCACCGCCGCCGACGTGGCGGCGGGGACCTGCGACATCACGGCGCCGGCCGCCGTCGGCACCCACACCTTCACCCTCACCGTCACCGACAGCCAGGGGGGCAGCGACACCGCCACCCTCGATCTGCGCGTCTCGGACGGCCCGATCATCCAGTCCTTCGAGGGCAACGCCGCGCTGATCTCCGAGGGCGACACCCTGACCCTCTCCTGGCTCGTCGACGACGATCCGGCCGGGAACACCCCGTCCCTCAACCTGACCGACGATCAGGGCAACACCTACGACCTCAGCGGCCTGGATCCGAACGCGGGCAGCGGCGACCTCGTGGGGCTCGCGGCCGGCACCTACGTCTTCACCCTCGCGGCCACCACCGGGGTGGGCACCGACGCGAGCGCCAGCTTCACCGTGACCGTGGTGGCGATGCCCGTCATCCTCACCTTCGGGGCGAACCCGGACGCGCTCGACACCCTCGGCGGCACGGTGGTGCCCACCACCGACCTCGGCTGGACCACCCTCGACGGCGTCAGCGCCGAGCTCTGGGAGCTCGACGCCACCGGCGCCCCCATCCTGCCGGCCCTCCACGTGGCCGCGAGCCAGGGGGAGGTCGACGCCCACACCCTCCTGGGCCACCCGCTCACCTTCTCCACGACCTTCCGGCTCCACGTCGAGAACGCCGCCGGGGGCGCGGCCGAGGCCGACCTCACGGTCATGGTCGACGGCCCGCAGATCCTCGCCTTCGAGGCCACCCTCGGGGGGACGCCGGTGAGCGAGGTCGTGGCCGGCGAGCTCATCGACCTGACCTGGACCACCAACCGGGCCGACGCGGTCACCCTCGATCCCCCGCCGGTGCGGCTGACCAGCGGGCAGTACCAGGACATCAGCGCCACGGGCACGATGATCACCTTCAGCGACCCCGACATGGGCGAGGCGCTGATCACCTTCCCGGCGGGCTTCACCTTCCCCTACTACGGCAGCGCCCGCACCCAGGTGGTCGCCACCTCCGACGGCTTCCTCTCCTTCGATCCCGCCGTCTCCAGCACCGGCGCCAACGATCCCTTCCCGCACCCCAGCAGCCCCCACGGCGGGGTGATCGCCGCCTTCTGGGACGACCTCGACCTGCCGGTCACCGGCCACGGCTACACCCTCCACCAGGTGAACGCCGGCGGACCCGACGCCTTCATCATCTCCTGGCAGGGCACCCAGCTCTGGAACGAGCCCACGACCGATCTGAACTTCCAGATCGTCCTCTGGGACGACGGCAGCTTCGCGGTGAACTACGGCACGATGAGCGGGCCGGGCGCCGACGGCGACGTGGCCGCGGCGGGCTTCGAGGACGACACCGGGACGCGCGGGGTGCAGTTCTTCCGCAACGAGGCCTGGCCCGGCGGCCTCACCGGCCTCGGCTGGCAGGTCGACGCGGCGGTGCCCGTGAGCGGCAGCGTGCAGGTGACCCCCACCGGTGACACCACCTACACCCTCACCGCCACCAGCGCGGCCGGGACGAGCTCCTCCGGGCTCGGCCTGATCGTGCACCCGCCGGCGCAGGTCCTCTCGACCGGCGTCAGCACGGTCTTCCCGGAGGAGACCTTCCCCTTCGACCTGACCTGGACCACCCGGGACGCCACCCGGGTGGTGGTGACCGACGCCGGCGGCAACGTGCGCTGCACGGTGACCGACCCGGGCCAGGTCCTGGCGGGCACCTGCGCCCTGAGCGAGACCACCGCCGGCACCTACACCTACACCGTGACCGCCACCGGCGCGCTGCCGCGGGACACCACCGCGACCGTCCAGACCGTGACGATCTGGCCGCTGCTCGAGATCAACTCCTTCACGATCAGCGACGGCTCGGTCACCGACCCCGTGCAGGTCTTCGTGAGCGCGGGCACCGGCGTCACCCTCTCCTGGGACGTCAGCGGCGCCGTCGGCTTCTCCCTCGTCAGCAGCGTCAGCGGTGACCTCACCCCGGCGAGCTGGACCGCCACCGGGACCCTCTCGGAGACGCCCACCCAGACGACGACCTACACCCTCTCCATCTCGGACCACGTCGCCTTCGCCGCGGGCAGCCGGGTGGAGAGCCACCAGGTGACCGTCTACGTCGACGCGGCGCGGATCGACTCCTACGGGGCCAGCGCCACGCAGGTCGCGCCGGGCACCTCGGTCGACCTCTCCTGGACCACCTCGGGCATCGTGGACAACACGACCCTCTCCCCCCTCGAGGTGCAGAGCACCATCGGCAACAGCTTCGCCAGCATCGTCGGCGCGGCCGGGGCGATCCAGGTGGTGCCGGTCGACGGCGGCGGCTCCCCCGACTACGACGGCGGCAACGCGCTCGTCACCCTGCCGGGCTTCCCCTTCCCCTTCGACGGGCAGGTCTTCACCGAGTTCGCGATGAACGCCAACGGGATCCTCTTCCTCGATCCCTCCGTGGGCACCGGCTTCCACACCAGCCACCCGATCCCGGACGTGCGCGCCCCCAACGGCGGCCTGATCGCGCCCTACTGGGACGACCTCGACGGCACCGCCGGGGTCTCCGGCCTCTGGTACCAGCTGACCGGGGTCCCCGGCAGCCAGACCCTCATCCTGGAGTGGGCCTCCTTCACCCACTACTGGAACGGCGGGACCCTCACCTTCCAGCTCGTGCTCCAGGAGTCGGGCGCCTTCGAGGTCCGCTACCTGGCCATCACCGAGAACGGCTCGAGCGGGGTCGTGGGCTTCGAGTCGATCTCGGGCGAGAGCGGCTACGCCCTGGTGAGCAAGACGGCGGCCCCCGGGAAGATCGCCGCGGGCGCCGGGCACCTCTTCCGCCTCGACGTGCTGCCCGCCAGCGGCACGACCACCGTCACGCCCACCCGGACCACGACCTACGAGCTCTGCGCCACCGGCGGCGGCTACACCGACTGCCAGACGGTGACGATCGTCGTGATCCAGCCGGGTGACCTGCTCATCAACGAGCTGATGCTCCAGCCCCAGGCCGCGACCGGGAACGGAGAGTGGTTCGAGCTGCTCAACCAGACCGCAGAGCCCATCGACATCGAGGGCTGGACGCTGCGGGACGGCGGCGGCCAGAGCACCCTCATCGCCAACGGGGGACCCCTCCTGGTCCCGGCGGGCGGCGTGCTGCTCCTGGCGGCCGAGGCGAGCCCGGCCCTCAACGGTGGGGTCACCCCGGCCTACGCCTACGGATCGGGGCTCTCCCTCGACCTGCCCACCGACGACCTGGTGATCGAGTTCGGCGGGACGATCATCGACACCGTCACCTGGGACGGCACCTGGCCCTTCACCCCGGGCGCCTCCCTGGCCTTCGTCTCCGCGGGCGGCGGCGATCAGAGCGTGAACGACCTGCCGGCGGCCTGGATGGCCTCCCTGCTGCCCTATGGCGCCGGCGACCTGGGCTCTCCGGGCACCGCGAACTTCCGCGTGCTCCTCGCCGAGGACTTCGAGGTCTGGCCGCTGACCGGCTGGACCATCGAGGACGGCAGCGCCGGCGGCGGCCCCGACGGCTTCACCTGGGGCGAGTGCACCTCCGGCCGGACCCTCGTCGGCAGCAGCGGCGCCTTCGCCTGCGCCGACAGCGACGCCGCCGGCAACCTGGTGGTGATGGACGAGGGCCTGGTCTCACCCAGCCTCGACGCCAGCGGCGCCAGCAACGTCACCCTGCTCTTCACCCACTTCTACAACTGGTACCTCTCCGACGAGGGCAGGGTGGAGGTCTCCACCGACGGCGGCCAGAGCTACACCGTGGTCGCCACCTACACGGCCGACTCCACCAACGGCGAGCGGGTGCAGCTCGACCTCTCGACCCTGGCCGCCGGGCAGGCCGACGTGCGGGTGCGCTTCCACTACAGCGCCGACTACGACTGGTACTGGCTGATCGACGACGTGCGGGTCCTCGCCTACTGAAAAGCGATGTGATTACAGCCGTTTGAGTCGCGCCCCGATCCCGGGGCGCGTCTTGACGGGTCGTCGCCGGACCTCTACTTTGCCCCCGCTCCTTGAGCGGAGCGGAGGGGTCTGCAGCACCAGGAGTCCGTCGAAACACACGGGCTCCACTCGAGGGTGCACGAGCGCCTGCTTCGCCCGCTCGTCGCGGCCGGTGGAATGCGGCCGCGGGTCGAGATCCCAAACGAAAAGCACTCATCCCCACTCGTGAGAGGTCCCATGTACTCGCTCCGTCTCTCCTCGATCGTCGGGCTCTTGGCCCTGCTCCTCGTCGGCACCACCGGCTGTCCCAAGGACGAGCCCATCACCCAGCCCGACATCGTGAGCTTCACCTCCGACCTGACCACGATCACCGGCGCGGGCAGCGCGACCCTCTCCTGGCAGACCACCGGCGCCAGCGCCGTCTCGATGGTCGACGGCGCGGGTCAGGCCGTGGACCTGGCCGGCGCGGCCGCCGCCGCCGGCTCGGTCGACGTCCTCCTCGACACGGCGGGCGCCCACACCTTCACCCTCACCGCTACCGGCGAGGAGGGGAGCACCCCGGCCACCGCGAGCCTGACCATCATGGTCGAGGCGAACGCCGCGCCGCAGATCACCGCCTTCGCGGCCGCCCCGGCCTCGATCAACAGCGGTGGGACCTCGACCCTCTCCTGGGCCACCACCGGCGCCGACTCCCTCAGCCTGGTGGACGACGCGGGCAACACCATCGACCTGAGCGGCCAGGCCGTCGCCGCGGGCAGCGTGGCCGTCACGCCGGCGGCCGACATCACCTACACCCTGACCGCCACCGGCCCCGGCGGCACCGCGACCGCGACCACCACGGTGACCGTGCTCGTCGTCCCGACCATCCTCACCTTCACCTCCGACGCCACCGGTCCGATCGTCGGCGGCGCCCCCGTGATCCTCTCCTGGACGACCAGCGGCGCCGACTCCCTGACCCTGGCCGACGACGCCGGCAACACCATCGACGTGAGCGGGCTGGCCGTCGCCGGTGACTCCGTGAGCGTGAGCCCCACCGTGAGCGCCACCTACACCCTCACCGCGACCAACACCAACGGCAACGCGACGGCCACCACGAGCGTGGACGTGCTGACCGCCATCATCAGCTTCACCCTGACCCCGAGCACCGCCCGGGCGGGCGACACCGTCACCCTCGACTGGCAGATCGGTGGCGCCTCCTCCGGTGACATCACCGGCCCCGACGGCTTCTCCCACACCCTCACCGCCGGCGAGCTGGCCATGGGCACCACCACGGTGACCGCGGGCAGCCCCGGTGACTTCGTCCTCTCGGCCACCGGCCCGCTGAACAACGACAGCTGGACCGAGGCCCTGGCCATCACCACCGCGCCGCGGATCCGCACCTTCACCGCCACCCCGACCGACGTCACGGTCGGCGAGAGCACGACCCTGGCCTGGACCGTGGACGGCGCGACCACCCTGGCGCTCACCGACTCCCTCGGGAACACCATCGACGTCTCGGCCCTCTCGGTGACCGCCGACAGCGCCAGCCAGACCCTGACCACCTCGGGCACCGTCACCTTCACCCTCACCGCCACCAACGTGGACGGCAACCACGTGATGACCGCCGACGTGATCGTCGACGGCATGCCGACCATCGACACCTTCGCGGCCCTGCCCAGCCGGGTCTCCGCCGGGGCCGACACCACTCTCTCCTGGACCACCTCCAACGTCACCTCGGTGCGCCTCGAGGAGAACTCCGTCGATCTCGGCATCCCCGCCACCGACCTGAGCGGCACCCACCTCGCCACCAGCCTGGCCGCGGACACCACCTACGTCCTCTACGCCTCCAACAGCGCGGGCTTCGAGGTGAGCTCGAACCTGACCGTCACCGTGGGCGCTCCCCTGAACGTGAGCTTCACCGCCAGCCCCGCGGCCGCCGCGCCGAGCGACGCCATCACCCTCCAGTGGGTGAACGAGGGCGGCACCACCGTCACCGTGAACGACGGCACCACCGACGTCTGCCTGGTGAACGTGCCGGCCGACGTGGCCGCGGGTAGCTGCAGCGTCACCGCCCCGGCGGCCCTCGGGACCTACACCTACACCCTGACCGTCGCCGACGGCGCCGGCGGCAGCGACACCGCCACCGCCGACCTCTTCGTCTCCGATGGGCCGATCATCCGCGACTTCAGCGCCTCGGCCACCGGCATCTCCGAGGGTGACACCCTGACCCTCTCCTGGATCGTCGACAACGATCCGGCCGGCACCACGCCGACCCTCAGCCTCACCGACGACCAGGGCAACACCTACGACGTCTCCGGCCTCGACCCGAACCTGGCCAGCGGCGACCTCGTCGGCCTGACGGCGGGCACCTACGTCTTCACCCTCGGCGCCACCACGGGCGCCGGCACCGACGCCGTGGCCACCGTGACGGTCACCGTGGTCGCCCTGCCGACCATCGTCACCTTCGACGCCAACCCGCGCTCCCTGGACACCCAGGGTGGCACGGTGGTGCCGACCACCGACCTCAGCTGGACCACCACCGACGGCGTCTCCGCCGAGCTGCGCGAGCTCGACGCCATCGGCCAGCCCCTGCCCACGCCGGTCCACGTGGCCGCCAACCAGGGCGAGGTCGACGCCTACACCCTGGCCGGCCACAGCCTGACGGGGACCACCGTCTTCCAGCTCCACGTCGAGAACTCGGTCGGCGGCTTCGTCGAGTCCATCGTCACCGTCGTCGTGGACGGCCCGGTCGTCACCTCCTTCGTGGCGACCCTCGGCGGCAACCCCGTCACCGAGATCGTCGCCGGCGAGACCGTCGATCTCACCTGGACCACCGACCGGGCGGACACCGCCGCCCTGGAGCCGGCCGCGATCCAGATGACCACCGGCCAGTACGTCGACATCTCCGCCACCGGCACCGCCCTGACCTTCTCGAGCGGTGACGACACCACCACCGACCTGGTCTTCCCGGCCGGCTTCGCCTTCCCCTTCTACGGCACCGACCGGACGCAGGTGCGGGTCTCGACGAACGGCTTCATCACCTTCGACATGGCCGCCTCCAGCAACGCCGGCAACGACCCCATCCCGGACACCACCTCGCCCAACGGCGGCGTGATCGCGGCCTTCTGGGACGACCTGCACCACTACACCACCGGCGTCGTCTACTGGGAGCTGGTCCCGGACGCCGCGGGCCCCGACGCCCTGATCATCCAGGCCCACAACGTGCACGCCTACAGCGGTGAGACCACCACCGACTTCAACTTCCAGTACGTGCTCTGGGACAACGGCGATCTGGCGGTGAACTACGCCACCATGAGCTCGACCGCCGACCAGGCCGACGCGGACGGCTCCGGCGCCACCATCGGCTTCGAGGACGACACCGGCACCCGCGGTGTGCAGATCTCCTACAACTCGCCGGTGGCCGGCGGCCTCACCAACACCGGCTGGCTGATGCAGCTCGAGGTCCCGATCAACGGCTCGACCCCGGCCTCTCCGATGGCCGACACGACCTACACCCTGACCGCCAGCAGCGCCTCGGGCTCCGACTCGGCGGCGGTGACCCTCGTCGTGCACCCGGCGGCCCAGATCTCGGCCTCGGGCTTCACCCCGGCCCAGCCCCAGGAGGGGCAGGTCTTCGACATCACCTGGACCACCGTGGACGCCACCCAGGTCGTGGTCACCGACGCGGTTGGCAACGTGCTCTGCACGGTCACCGCTGCGGCGGACGTCGCCAGCGGCACCTGCGCCGTGACCGAGGCCACCGCGGCCACCTACGACTACACGGTCACCGCCACCGGCGCCCTGCCCCGGGACACCACCTCGGCGACGGTGAGCGCCCAGGTCTATCCGGCCCTGGTGATCAACGGCTGGACCGCCACCGACGGCACCAACACCGAGCCGGACGAGCTCTTCGTCGCCGGCGGCACCTCGGTCGACCTGGCCTGGGACACCGCGGGGGCCGCGGGCCTCGCGATCGTCGCCAGCCCGGGCGGCAACATCACCCCGGCCGGCTGGGGGGCCACCGGCACCCTGACGGTGAACCCGGCCGTGACCACCCTCTACACCCTCTCGATCTCGGACGACGCGGCCTTCGGGGCCGGCAGCCGGATCGTCACCGACACGGTCCGGGTCTACGTCGACGCGGCGCAGGTCACCAGCTTCGGGGCCAGCACCACCCAGACGGCGGCGGGCGCCAGCGTGGATCTCTCCTGGACCACCACCGGCACCGTCGACGCCCTGACGGTCACGCCCTCGGGGGTCACGACCACGACCGGCAACACCTTCACCAGCATCGTGGGGCTCGCCGGCGCCGTCGACATCTCTCCGACCAACCTCAACGGCGGCTACACCAACGTCGCCCTGCCCACCTTCGCCTTCCCCTTCGATGGGCAGAGCTTCACCAACTTCCGGGTCTCCTCCACCGGCTTCGTCAGCTTCAATACGGCCGACACCGCGTCGCACTGGGCCAACGACCCCATCCCCTCGAGTGACGCGCCCAACGGCGGCGTCATCGCCGCCTTCTGGGACGACATCACGGGGACGACCGGCACGACGACGGTCACCTACCTGACCGCGGGGATCCCGGGCAGCCAGACGCTGACCTTCCAGTGGACCGGCTTCAAGCACTACAACGCCGGGGGCAACATGACCTTCCAGCTCGTGCTGCACGAGAGCGGGTCGGTCGAGGTGAACTACCTGGACATGACCGCCACGGACCCGGCGGACGACGACCTCTTCGACGGCAGCTCGGCCACGGTGGGCTGGGAGAACATCGCCGGCAACGACGGGGTGGCCTTCGTCTACAACACGGCCTCTCCGGCGCTGATCGCCAACGGCGTGAAGCACGTCTTCGATCTGTCGCCGCTGCCCGCCAACGGGACCACGACCGTCACCCCGGCCGAGACCACGACCTACGAGATCTGCGCCACCGGCGGCGGCCACACCGACTGCCAGACGGTGACCGTCTACATCGTGGTGCCCGGCGACCTCATGATCAGCGAGCTGATGGTCGATCCTGCCGTGGCGGGCGGCGAGTGGTTCGAGGTCTACAACAACCTCGGCGGCGACATCGACATCGAGGGCTGGGTCCTGAAGGACGACGGCGGCCAGACCCACACCATCGCCAGCGGCGGCCCGCTCCTCGTGCCGGCCAACGGCTTCCTGGTCCTGGCGGCCAACGCCGACTCCGGCACCAACGGCGGCCTGACCCCGGCCTACGCCTATGGTGCGGGCCTGACCCTGGACTCGCCGGCCGATCAGCTCGTCCTCGAGTTCGACGGGGTCGAGATCGACCGGGTGAGCTGGGACGCCGCCTGGACCCTCACCAGCGGGGCCAGCCTCTCCTTCGACCTCTCCCAGGCCGGCGATCCGGCGGCCAACGACACGCCCCTCGCCTGGTGCACCGAGGGCACCTCCTACGGCGCGGGCGGGGCCGGCAGCCCCGGGGCCGCCGGCGGGTGCTTCTCCTTCGTGACCTACTCCAGCACCCCTGGCCTGGCGGTCCCGGACAACGGCGCCACCGGCAGCCCCTGCGACAGCGTGGGCAGCGCCGTGGACAGCTTCGTCGTCAGCGAGACCGGGCTGGTCCTCGACGTGAACGTGCTGGTCGACGTCACCCACACCTGGGACTCCGACCTCATGTTCTGGCTCGGCTTCGACAACGGCGGGACGCCCATCTGCGTGGAGCTCTCCACGGGCAACGGCAGCTGGGACGCCAACTACACCCAGACGCTCTTCGACGACGAGGCCACGACCCCGATCACCTCGGGGAGCGCCCCCTTCACCGGCGCCTACCAGCCGGAGGGCCTGCTCTCCGACTTCGACGGGGTGTCCATGAACGGGACCTGGACCCTCTACGTCGCCGACGACGCCAGCGGCGACACCGGCACCCTCAACGAGTGGCGCCTCACCCTGAGCTACTAGGCACCAGCTAGCCCAGAACCCCGTCTCATCCGTGGGCCCCGGCTGCTTCGCGCCCGCCGGGGCCCGCTCTTTCACCGTCCCTGGATTGGGGGTTACCCCCCCGGGGGGGACCCCCGATCGGACCGCTTGACAGATGGCGAGCGCCGCTCCTACCTTGCATTCACCCAAGCGGCAGAGCGGAGGTTTCCAGCACCGCCAATCCAGCAGAAATATGCTGTATCAGCCGGGGCGCCAGAGGCGCCTCTTCGGCTGCGCGAAGTCGGTCCACCCACATCAGGACACCCGCGCAGGCCACCCAACCGCCTTCACCCCCAATTCTCGAATGGGAGGTCCCATGTACTCGCTTCGCCTTTCCTCGATCTTCGGGCTCGTCGCCCTGCTCCTGGTCGGCAGCACCGGCTGCCCCAAGGATCCACCGGTCACCCAGCCGGACATCGTGAGCTTCGCCTCCGACGTCACCACCATCACCGGCGCGGGCACCGCCACCCTCTCCTGGCAGACCACCGGCGCCGAGTCCGTCTCGATGGTCGACGGCGCGGATCAGGCCGTGGATCTGGCCGGCGCCCCCGCGGCGGCCGGCTCGGTCGACGTCACCCTCGACACCGTGGGCAGCCACACCTTCACCCTCACCGCCACCGGTGAGGAGGGGAGCACCCCGGCCACCGCCAGCGTGACCCTCACCGTCGAGGCCTACCCGGCGCCGCAGGTCACCGCCTTCGCGGCCGCCCCGGCCTCGATCCTGGCCGGCGCGACCTCGACCCTCTCCTGGACCACCACGGACGCCGATGCCGTCAGCATGGTGGACGACGCCGGCAACACCATCGACCTGACCGGCCAGGCCGCCGCCGCGGGCACCGTCGACGTGACCCCGGCCGCCGACACCACCTACACCCTGACCGCGACCGGCCCCGGCGGCACCGCGACCTCCACCGCCACCGTGACCGTGCTCATCGTCCCGAGCATCCTCACCTTCACCTCCGACGCCACCGGCCCGATCGTCGCCGGCGCGCCCGTGGTCCTCTCCTGGACCACCACCGACACCGACTCCCTGGCCCTGGCCGACGACGCCGGCAACACCGTCGACGTTAGCGGCCTCGCCGTGGCCGGCGACTCGGTGACCGTGAACCCCGGCGTGAGCGCCACCTACACCCTCACCGCGACCAACACCAACGGCGACACCACGGCCACCGTCAGCATCGACGTGCTCACCGCGATCGCCAGCTTCACCCTGACCCCGAGCACCGCCCGGGCCGGCGACACCGTCACCCTCGACTGGCAGATGGGCGGCGCCACCGGCGCGGACATCACCGGCCCCGACGGCTTCACCTACACCGTCCCCGCCGGCGACCTGGCGATGGGCAGCACCACCGCCACCGCGGGCAGCCCCGGCGACTTCGTGCTCTCCGCCACCGGCCCGCTGAACAACGACAGCTGGACCGAGACCCTGGCCATCACCACCGCGCCGCGGATCCGCACCTTCACCGCCACCCCGGCCGCCATCACCGAGGGTGAGAGCGCCACCCTGGCCTGGACCGTGGACGGCGCGACCACCCTGGACCTCACCGACTCCCTCGGGAACACGATCGACATCTCGGCCCTCTCCGTGAGCGCGGACAGCATCGCCCAGCTCCTGGTGGCGCCGGGCACCGTGACCTACACCCTCACCGCCACCAACGTGGACGGCAACCACGTGATGACCGCCGACGTGGTGGTCGAGGCCATCCCGACCATCGACGCCTTCGCCGCCCTGCCCACCCGCGTGGCCTCCGGCGCCGACAGCACCCTCTCCTGGATGACCACCGACGCCGCCAGCGTTCGCCTCGAGGAGAACACCGTCGACCTGGGCATCCCCGCCAACGACCTCACCGCCTCCTACACCGCCATGGGCCTCACCGCCGACAGCACCTACGTGCTCTACGCGGCCAACAGCCTGGGCTACGAGGTCATGTCGGCGCCGCTGACCGTCACGGTCGGCGCCCCGGTGAACGTCAGCTTCGTGGCCAACCCGCCGGCCGGCGCGCCGAGCGACACCATCGCCCTCCAGTGGGTCAACGACGGCGGCACCACCGTGACCGTGAACGACGGCACCACCGACGTCTGTGTGGTGAACGTGCTGGCCGACGTGGCCGCGGGTAGCTGCAACATCACCGCGCCGGCGGCCATCGGCACCTACACCTACACCCTCACCGTCGCCGACGGCGCCGGTGGCAGCGACACCGCCACCACCGACCTCTTCGTCTCCGACGGCCCGATCATCCGCGACTTCAGCGGCTCGGCCGGCACCATCTCCGAGGGTGACGCCCTGACCCTCTCCTGGACCGTCGACAACGATCCGGCCGGCACCACGCCGACCCTCACCCTCACCGACGACCAGGGCAACACCTACGACATCTCGGCCCTGAACCAGAACCTGGACAGCGGCGACGTCGTCGGCCTCACCGCGGGCACCTACGTCTTCACGCTCAGCGCCACCACCGGCGCCGGCACCGACGCCGTGGCCACGGTCACCGTGACGGTGATCCCCCTGCCCACCATCGTCACCTTCGACGCCAACCCGCGCTCCCTGGACACCCAGGGCGGCACGGTGGTGCCGACCACCGACATCAGCTGGACCACGACCGGCGGCGTCTCCGCGGAGCTCTGGGCCCTCGACGCCACCGGCGCGCCCATCGCCCCGGCGGTCTACACCGCCGCCAACCAGGGCGAGGTGGACGCCTACACCCTGACTGGCCACAGCCTGACGACGACCACCGTCTTCCAGCTCCACGTCGAGAACTCGGTGGGCGGCTTCGTCGAGTCCGTCATCACCGTGGTCGTCGACGGCCCGGTCATCGACTCCTTCGTGGCCACCCTCAACAGCAACCCGGTGACCGAGATCGTCGCCGGCGAGACCGTCGACCTGACCTGGACCACCCAGCGGGCGGACGCGGCGCAGCTCGACCCGACCCCGATCGTCTTCAGCACCGGGGGCTTCACCGACATCTCCACGACTGGCACCCTGCTGGCCTTCAACGACGACGACTTCGGTGAGGCCGGCCTCACCTTCCCGGCGGGCTTCACCTTCCCCTACTACGGCACGGATCGCACCGAGTGCGTCGTCACCACCGACGGCTTCATCTCCTTCGACATTGCCGCCACCAGCACCGGCGTCGACGATCCCTTCCCGAGCACCACCACCCCGAACGGCGGCGTGATCGCGGCCTTCTGGGACGATCTCGATCTCAACGCTCGGGGCGCGGGCTGGTACGAGCTGATCCCCGACGCCGTCGGTCCCGACCGCCTGATCATCCAGTGGAAGAACGAGTTCTGGAGCAGCAGCGCTCTCCCGGCGGACCTCAACTTCCAGATCGTGCTCTGGGACAACGGTGACTTCGCCGTCCACTACGGCACGATGACCTCGTCGGATCAGCCCCGCGCCGACGGTGACCTCGGCTCGATCGGCTTCGAGGACGACACCGGCACCCGCGGCGTCCAGATCAACCGCAACACCGCCTGGCCCGGCGGCCTCTCCAACGTGAGCTGGTCGGTGCCGGCCACCGTGCCCACCAGCGGCACCGTGCAGGTCTCTCCGATGACCGACTCGACCTACACCCTGACCGCCACCAGCACCCTGGGCTCCGCCTCCGACGCCGTCACCCTGATCGTGCACCCGGCCGCGCAGATCACCGGGAGCGGCTTCACCCCGGCGCTGCCCCAGGAGGGTGAGACCTTCGACGTGACCTGGACGACCAGCGACGCGACCCAGGTGGTGGTCACCGACGCCGGCGGCAACGTGCGCTGCACCGTCACCACTCCGGCTGACGTCGCCAGCGGCGCCTGTGCGCTCTCCGAGGCCACCCCGGCCACCTATGACTACACCGTGACCGCCACCGGCGCGCTGCCGCGGGACACGACCTCCGTGACCGTGAGCGTCCAGGTCTGGCCGACCCTGACGATCAGCAGCTGGACCGCCACCGACGGCACCAACACCGATCCGGACGAGCTCTTCGTCACCGGCGGCACCTCGGTCGATCTGGTCTGGGACACCACCGGCGCGGTGGGCTTCGCGATCGTGGCCACCCCGGGCGGCAACATCACCCCGGCCGGCTGGGGCGCCACCGGCAC
This sequence comes from Deltaproteobacteria bacterium, assembly GCA_029210625.1. Lineage (NCBI taxonomy): Bacteria > Pseudomonadati > Myxococcota > Myxococcia > Deltaproteobacteria bacterium. Next base: position 176,592 of record JARGFU010000013.1, read on the forward strand.
CCTGACCCTGACCCCGGCCGTGACCACTACCTACACCCTCTCGATCTCGGATGACGCCGCCTTCTCGGCGGGGAGCCGACAGCTCGCCGAGACGGTGACCGTCTACGTGGACGCCGCGCAGGTCACCTCCTTCGGGGCCAGCGCCACCCAGAGCGCCGCGGGCGCCAACGTGGATCTCTCCTGGACCACGAGCGGGACCATCGACGAGCTGGCGATCAACCCGGAGAGCGTCATCACGACCTTCGGCAACACCTTCACCTCGATCGTGGGGCTGCCGAGCGCCGTCGACATCACGCCCACCAGCTTCACCACGGGCTACACCACCATCAACCTGCCGACCTTCAGCTTCCCCTTCGATGGGTCAACCTTCAGCAGCTTCCGGATCGACTCCAACGGCGTGATCCTCTTCGACACGTCCACGACCTCGTCCTTCACGACGAACGATCCGATCCCGAGCACCACGACGCCCGCGGGCGGCCTGATCGCCCCCTTCTGGGACTACACGACCGGGACGGCCGGGACGACCACCCTGAGGTACCTGCTCTCCGGGATCCCGGGCTCGCAGCAGCTGATCATCGAGTGGAACCAGTTCGCGCTCTCCAGCTACGCCGGGACGCTGACCTTCCAGGCCATCCTCTACGAGAACGGCAACTTCGAGTTCAACTACATCGACATGACCGCCAGCAGCGCGACGAACCAGCCGCGCTACAACGGCCTGTGGGCCACCACCGGCTTCGAGAACATCGCCGAGGACGGCGGGTACGAACTGAACTACAACACCGAGTCGCCGAACCTCATCGGCAACGGGATCCGCCACTTCTTCAACATGGCGCCCCTGGCCGCGAACGGGACGACCACCGTGGCTCCGCAGCAGACCACCACCTACGAGATCTGCGCCACCGGCGGCGGCTACACCGACTGCAAGACCGTCACCGTGGTCGTGGTCGAGCCGGGTCATCTGCTGATCACCGAGCTGATGGTGAACCCGGACCTCGTCGCCGACGTGGACGGTGAGTGGTTCGAGATCGTCAACACCTCGGTCAACGACATCGATCTGCAGGGCTTCGTCCTCACCGACGGCGAGGACACCTTCACGATCCCGACCGGCACGCCGATCATGATCGCCGCCGGCGGCACCTTCGTCTTCGGGCGTAGCGCGGACACCGGCGTGAACGGTGGGTTCACGGTGGACCTGGCCTATGGCGCCGGCGCCCCCAACCTCCTGCTGGACGACGTGGCCGACGATCTCACCATCCTGAGCAACGGCGTCATCATCGACACCGTCGCCTACGACACGGCCGCGGGCTGGATGATCGCCGCCGACACCAGCATCACCCTGGACTCCAGCTATCAGCTGGCCGGCGACGGCACCCAGAACGACGTCTATGACAACGCCGGCACCCCGGTCTGGTGTCAGTCCATGGGGACCTACGGCTCGCTGGGCCTTTTGGGCTCCCCCGGGACCGTCGGCACCGGCTGCCGCTACCCCTGGGACATGCTGGTCAACAACCCGACGGCGCCGGGCTGGATCGACATCTCGGCCACCGGCACCCCGATCCCGGTCCTCGCCGACAGCGCGGACTACCAGTACACCCCCGGGATCGGCTTCGACTTCCCCTTCTTCGGCACCACGGTCACCGAGCTGTGGATCACCTCGAACGGGATCATCAACTTCGCGGATCCGCTGAACTCCCAGACCACCAACGACAACATGCCCTCCACGACCAGCCCGCAGGGCGGCACCGTGGCGGCGGTCTGGGACGACCTCGAGCACCAGGGTGACGGCACCTCGGGCTGCTGGGTGGAGACCCGGGGCACGGTCGGCAACCAGGTGACCATCGTCACCTGGCACCGCTTCCGCTACTGGACCGGGGTGGACGGCATCCTCACCTTCCAGGTCCAGCTCTACGAGGCGACCGGCGACATCGTCGTCATCGTCCAGGAGGCCACCGCGGTGACCGACCCGAACGGGTACCACACCGGCTCTTCGGCCACGATCGCCGGCGTGGAGAACGACGCGGGCACCGAGGGCCTGCAGTACTCCTACAACACGGCGGGCAGCCTCTACAGCGGCCTGAACGTGTGGTTCCGGGCTCACTAGGCCCCGGCACCTAGCCTGACGCGAGCGGCCCCGGTAGGCGATGCCTGCCGGGGCTGTCTCGCTTCTGCGTCATGAAGATCACACTGGAGAAGAGGGCCCGGGCCCTCGCCGCCTGCCGGGCGGCGCTGGAGGCGCGGGGCTTCCTGGAGGTGGACCCGCCGGCCCTGGTGCCGGCGCCGGGGATGGAGCCCCACATCGACGCCTTCGAACTCCGCAGCGTCGAGGGGCGGAGGCTCTACCTCCACACCAGCCCCGAGTACGCCATGAAGCGCCTGCTCGCGGCGGGGCTGCCGAGGATCTACTCCCTGGGGCACGTCTACCGGGACGAGCCGGCGTCGGTGACCCACAGCCCCGAGTTCACCATGCTGGAGATGTACTGCCCCGGCGGTGAGCGGGAGATCATGGCCGAGCTCGAGGGGGTGATCGCCGCGGTGGCCGAGGTCCTCGGCCGGCCGCTGGAGCTGCCCTTCGAGCGCCGCTCCGTGCGGGAGGTCTTCCGGGAGTACACCGGCGTCGACATCGCCGGCTTCCTCCCGGCGAGCGAGCATCGGGACGCCTTCGCGGCCGCCCTCGAGGCGGCCGGCGCTCTCCGGGCCGCGGGTCCAGAGGACGGCTGGGACGAGCTCTTCTTCCGGGCCTTCCTCGACCACGTCGAACCCAAGCTCGGGCAGGGGAGGGCGCTCTACCTCACCGACTACCCGGCCCACATGGCCGCCCTCTCCAAGCTCCGGACGGACGACCCGGCCTTCGCCCGCCGCTTCGAGCTCTACCTGGACGGGGTCGAGCTCGCCAACGGCTTCGCCGAGCTCGACGACGAGGCCGAGCAGCGCGCCCGCCTCGTCGCCGAGCAGGAGGAGCGCCGCGCGGCCGGCCGGCCGGTCTACCCCCTCGACGAGCCCTTCCTCGAGGCCGTGGGGCGGCTGCCCGAGACCGGCGGGGTGGCCCTGGGCTTCGACCGCCTGCTGATGCTCCTCACCGGCGCGGAGTCCATCGCCGAGGTGCTGCCCCTCCCCTTCGCGGACTACGCGTTCCCCGGGGAGGACTGACAGCCCGGGCAGGCGAAGGTGACCCGGCCGCCGAGCATGAAGCGCACGAGCGTGGTCTTGCAGCGGGGGCAGGGCTCTCCCTCCCGGCCGTAGACCAGGAAGGGGTTCTCGGTCTCGCCGGCGTCGGCGAGGTAGCGGGCCTCGGTGGGGTCGAGGTGCTCGAGGGTGTGGGTCAGGCTCCGGTGGATGGCCCTCACCAGGCGTGCGTGCTCCCCGCGGTCGAGCGCGCCGGCGGGCTTGCGGGGATCGATCCGGGAGCGGAAGAGGGCCTCGCCGGCCTGGATGTTGCCCAGGCCCGCGATCACCCGCTGGTCCATCAGGCGCACCTTCACCGGCTGGCGGCTCTCGCCGAGCGCCTCGCGCAAGGTGGCCGCCGAGAGGCCGTCCGAGAGGGGGTCGGGGCCGAGGTCATGCCAGCCCGTCCGGGCCTGCACCTCCCGGGGGGAGCCGAGGAGGAGCTGGCCGAAGAGGCGGCGGCTGATGAAGTGGAGGCGGCTCCCTCCCTCCAGCTCGAGGAAGGCCCGGCTGTAGGGTGGGGCGCTCGCGCCCCGGGGCCGGCCGAGGATCTTCCCGGTCATCCCCAGGTGCACCCCGAGGGCCTGATCCTCCTCGAGGATGAGGAGGAGCTGCTTGCCTCGCCGGAGGGCGCCGAGGACCTTGCGGCCCTCGAGGCCCCGGGCGAAGGCGGCCGGGGAGAGCTCCCGCAGGAGGCGGGAGGCCTCCGCCTTCGCGCGGACGATCCGGTTGCCGACGGAGAACGACTCGAGGGTGCGGCGGGCGGTCTCGACCTCGGGCAGCTCGGGCATCAGAGGGCTGTGAGCTTCGAGCTACGAGCTACGAGCAAGCCGGTACTCTGGCCCGCACCGAGTTCCCCGGGGTTCTTCTTCACCGAGTGGCTCCCTTGTTGCTCACAGCTCACAGCTCACAGCTCGCAGCCTCAAGAGACCCGCCTGAACACCAAGGTCTTCAGGTACTGCGTCTCGGGCACGCCCAGCAGCACGGGGTGGTCGCGGCCGGCGCCCCGCTTCTCCAGCAGCTGCACCCGCCGCCCGGTGTCGAGCGACGCCGAGAGGATCAGGTCGAGCAGCGCCTGCTCGCTCAAGTGATAGGAGCAGGAGCAGGAGACCAGGATCCCCCCGGGGCGCAGGAGCTGGAGGGCGCGGAGGTTGATCTCCTTGTAGCCCCGGATGGCGCCCTCGAGCTTGTCCTTCTTCTTGGCGAAGGCCGGGGGGTCGAGCACGATCAGGTCGAAGGCCTCACCCTCCAGCGAGCGCTCCTTGAGCCAGTCGAAGCAGTTGGCCTCGACCCACTCGGCGGTGATCGCGTTGCGGGTCGCGGCCTCGCGGGCCTCCTTCAGGGCCGGCTCGGAGATGTCCACGCCGATCACCCGGCCGCCGGCCCGGGCCATCTGCAGGGCGAAGCCGCCGGTGTAGGTGAAGCAGTCGAGGCAGTCCATGCCCGGCTTCACGTAGGCGGCCACCGCGGCGTGGTTCTCGCGCTGGTCGAGGAAGGCGCCGGTCTTCTGGCCATCGAGGGGATCGGCCAGCATCCCCACGGTGCCCACCCGGTAGGGGACCGGCCCCGCGATCTGCCCCTTGACCACCTTGCGCTCGAGGACGAGGCCCTCGTGGGAGCGCACCTTGGCGTCGTTGCGCAGCACGATGGCCCGGGGCTGGACCCGCTCGGTGAGGAGCTCGAGGAAGAGCTCCTTCTGCCGCTCGGCGCCCTGGGAGAGGGTCTGCACGACCAGCACGTCGGCGTAGCGGTCGGCGACCAGGCCCGGGAGGTAGTCCCCCTCGGAGTGGATCAGGCGCAGGGCCTCCACCCCGCCGGGGTAGAGCTCGCGGCGCAGCTGGAGCGCCGCCTCGATGCGCCGGGCGAAGAAGTCCCGGTCCACCGGCTCGTCCTCGCGGGTGAGCATCCGCAGGGTGATCTGCGAGACCTGGGAGTAGAAGGCCCGGCCCACGAACCAGCCGCGGCCGTCCACGACCTTCACCACCTCGCCGCCGGAGACGCTCTCCAGCCGCTCGATGTCGGACTTGTAGATCCAGAGGTGGCCCTGGCCGAGGCGGTCCACGGCCCGCCGGGAGATCTGGACGATGCCCTCGCTCATGCGCTTCCGAGCTCCATGCGCTCGCGGATCTGGACCTTCCCCTCGACCTCCTCCACCGTGCAGGCACAGAGGCGGGGGTCGTGGGCGAAGAGGAGGACGGCGCTCTCCTCGAGGGCCTCGGCGAGGAGCTGCTTCTTCTCCTCGATGAGGGTCAGGGGGTAGAGGTCGTAGGCGAGGCCCCAGGCCGAGCGCAGGTGCGCCGCGGTGGGGATGGCGTCGCCGCAGTAGAGGAGGGTCTCGCTCTCGCCGGCGATCCGCACGAGCTGCTGGCCGACGGTGTGCCCCTCGCTGGGGATGAGGTGGATGCCCTCGAGGAGCTCGGTCTGGCCCTCGATGAAGTGGAGGCGCCCCGAGGCCTCGAGGAGCTCGAGGGTGCTGGCGCGGTAGGCCCGGCGATCGTACTCGCTGGGGTTGTGGGCCCACTTCCAGTTGCGGCGCTGCACGTGGTGGGTCGCCTTCGGGAAGGTGAGGGTGGCGTCGCCCTCGCTGCCCTGCACCAGCCCCCCGCAGTGATCCCAGTGCAGGTGGGAGATCACCACGTCGGTGATGGTCTCGGGATCGATGCCGGCCCCCACGAGGCAGGTGCGCAGGTCGGGCCCCTCCTCGATGCGGTACATCTGGCGGGGCTTGGGGTCCCAGGCCTGGCCGGTGCCGGCGTCGATGAGGACCCGGCGATCGCCGTGGTCGACGACGAAGACCCGGCTGACGAGCTGGATCCTCCCCATCTCGTCGGGCTCGATCTCCTGGCCCCAGAGGGCCCGGGGGACGACGCCGAAGGCGACGCCGCCGTCGAGGCCGAAGTGGCCGGCGATCACCGAGTGGACGGTGAAGGGGTCGAAGGTGTGCGCCATGACCTCATGGGTATACCCCGCGAGGGATGCTTCGTAGAAGCGCCCGGAAGCTGTGGCATAATCGCCCGCGAACATGGCCTACGAGCTCAATCTCCGCACCGGTGAGTCGGGCCTGGAGCCCGGCGCGATCCTCCCCAGGGTGGCCGAGCTCCTCGCTCTGCCCGCCCTCGAGGAGGGGGCCGCCGAGCTCTCCTTCCTGGAGGGGGAGACCCGGCTCACCCTGCGCGAGGCCCGGGGGGAGGACGAGCAGGGGCTGGGCGCCGATCTGGTCCTCCCCTACGGGGCGGTGATCACCGAGATCGAGGACTGCCTGAAGAAGTCCCTGGACGCCGCCGGCAAGGCCCGGCTGGTGGTCTTCGATCCCCAGCTCGGCAGCGCCGTCGCCCGGGGCGACCTCGGCCGGATCCTCGACCGCTACCGCGAGGACAGCGCCTACCACGTCCACCTCTCCGGCACCGCCGAGGACCTGCGCCAGGGGATCTCCTCGGCCCGGGAGGCCAGCCCCTACCAGCAGCCGCGGGCGTCGGTGCAGGTGAAGATCATCCTCGGCCTGATCGCCCTCTTCTTCCTGCTCTGGCTGCTCTTCCGCTTCTTCGTCATCTCCCCGATGATCCGCCAGCTCGAGGGCGACGAGGCCGCCCGCATCCCGCAGACCGGCCCGCCCCCCGGCTGGGTGGCCCGCCACCCGCCCCGGGTCGATCCCCCCGCGACCGACCCCGACGAGCCCCCACCCGCGGACTGACCCGCGGTGCTCCCATCGCGGTGCTGCTGGGCCACAGGGAGGGGGCCTCCCAGGGGACGCTCACCTCCCGCCGGGCCCGTGCCGACTCGCCACACCGCCGCTAGGCCCGGCTCCGGCTCGCTCGGCAGCGACGCCGCCCGGATCGGTGCTGGCTCGCGCAACCGGGCGGCGTCGCCGACGCCCCCGGGAGGCCCCCTCCCTGTGACCCGCGAAGGCCGCGGAGGGAGCGACCGCGCGCGCCTAGATGGCGGCGAGGGCCTGGTCGAGGTCCTCGCGCAGGTCCTCGAGGTCCTCGATGCCCACCGAGAGGCGGATGAAGCCGTCGGAGATGCCCAGCTCGGCGCGCTTCTCGGCCGGCACGGAGGCGTGGGTCATGATCGCCGGGTGCTCGATGAGGCTCTCGACCCCGCCGAGGGACTCGGCCAGCGCGAAGACCTTGCAGCTCGAGAGCATCCGGCGGGCGCCCCCGAGATCGGTCTTCAGGTGGGCCGAGATCATCCCGCCGAAGCCCGACATCTGCTCCTTCGCCAGCCCGTGCTGGGGGTGGCTCTCGAGACCCGGGTAGATGACCCGCTCGACCTTCGGGTGCGCCTCGAGGTGGCGGGCGATCTCCATGGCGCTCTCGGCGTGCTGCTTCATCCGGACGTGCAGGGTCTTGAGGCCGCGCAGGACCAGGAAGCTGTCCATCGGGCCGGCCACGCCGCCCACCGAGTTCTGGACGAAGGCCAGGCGCTCGAAGAGGGCGTCGTCGTTCACCACCAGGGCGCCGCCCACCACGTCGGAGTGGCCGTTGAGGTACTTGGTGGTCGAGTGGACCACGATGTCGGCGCCCAGGTGCAGCGGCCGCTGGAAGTAGGGCGTCATGAAGGTGTTGTCGACCACCATCAGCGCGCCGGCGGCGTGGGCCAGCCCGGCGAGGGCCTTCAGGTCGGCCAGCTTGAGCATGGGGTTGGTCGGGCTCTCGACCCAGACCAGCTTGGTCCCCGGGGCGATCGCCTTCTTCGCGATCTCGAGATCGGAGAGGTCCTGGAAGTCGAAGTCGACGCCGTGGTGGGACCAGACCTTGTCGAAGAGGCGGAAGGTGCCGCCGTAGACGTCGTCCATGCAGACGACCCGGTCGCCGGCCTTCAGGAGGTGCATGACCGCGTCGGTGGTCGCGCAGCCCGAGCCGAAGATCAGGCCGTGCTTCCCGTCCTCGAGGGCGGCGATGCAGCCGGCGAGGGCGGCGCGGGTGGGGTTCTTCGTCCGCGAGTACTCGTAGCCCAGGTGCTCGCCCGGCGAGGTCTGCACGTAGGTGGAGGTGAGGTAGACGGGCGTCATGATGGCGCCGGTGGACGGGTCCGGCTGCTGGCCGGCGTGGATGGCTCGAGTACCGAATCGCATGGTGGGTCTTCGCGTTGGGGTGGGTAAAAGAAACGAGCCGGGCCACACGAGGTGACCCGGCCCGAAGACTTCTAGATCAAGACAGCGTGATCAGGCGGTGCAGACGTCGGCGCAAGCGGCCGGCGCGGCGGTGCTGGAGTCGTTGAACTCCGCACAGGTCTGATCGTCGTAGCCGTTCATGCAGTCCTTGGCGGCGCCCGCGTCGTAGTTCGGGGTGGCCTCGGGGCAGGCGTTGTCCTTGGTCACGTCGGCGCAGTTGGCGCCGTCGATGGTGATGGTGGTGCCGCCGAAGTCGACGGTGTAGCCGTCGTCCAGCATGGTCTCGCAGTCGCTGGCGCTGGCGCCGAACATCTCTTCGAAGTCCGGGGTGCCGTCAGCGTCGGCGTCCGTGGTCTTGTCCTCGGTGCACTCGTGGATCTTCTCGCACTGGATCTTGAGGCTGTCGGAGCAAGTGGCAGACGGAGAAGCCGAGCAGCCGGCGACGAGGAGACCGAGAACGGCCACGAGGCTGGTGGTGAGATACTTCATCGCTATCCTCCCTGTATCGGGTGTGGTGTTGGGTTGCGGATGGTTTGTATCCGGAGGCCTAGAGACGGGCTCCCAGATACTCGATGAGGTCGATCTTGGTGATGATTCCCACCACCCGCTCGCCCTCTTTCGCCACAGCCACATTGTCCTGGGCGAAAATTTCCTCGAGCGCCGAGAGAGGCGACTCGAGGCCGATGACGCCGTCGAGCGGCGCCACGATGGATTCGATGGGCTCCTCGAGGCGGTGCTGGCCGTCGAGGAGGAAGCGCAGGAGATCCACCTCGTGGATCATCCCGATGACGTGGTCGTCGCCCTCGACGACCGGCATCTGAGAGATGCCCTGGGTCTTCATCCGGCCCACGACGTCGGCCGCGGTCTCGCTGGTGCGGGCCACGGAGAGGGTCTGCTCGCGCGCGGCGAGGAGGTCCTTCACCCGGCCGAGACCCGGCTTCTCGTCCTCGAGGAAGCCCAGGTCCCGCATCCACTCGTCCGAGTAGAACTTGGAGATGTAGGCGCGCCCGCTGTCGGGGAGGATGGCGACGATGGTCTTGCCCGGGCCGACCTCGCGGGCGAGCTCGACGGCGACGTGCACCGCGGAGCCCGAGGAGCCGCCGGCGAAGATGCCCTCCTCGCGGCAGAGGCGCCGGGCGGCGGTGAAGGACTGCTGGTCGTTGACCTGCCGGACGTCGTCCAGGACCGAGAGGTCGAGGGCGCCGCAGGTCATGTCCTCGCCGATCCCCTCGACCTTGTAGACGTGGGGGGTGGTCAGCTTCCCGGTGTGGAAGAGGCCGTGGTAGACGCTGCCGATGGGATCGACGCCGATGTTCTTCAGGCCGGGCTTCTGCTCCTTGAGGAACTTGCCCGCGCCGCTCATGGTGCCGCCCGTGCCCAGGCCCGCCACGAGGTAGTCGATCTCACCGCCGGTCTGGTCCCAGATCTCGGGGCCGGTGGAGCGGTAGTGCGCCTCGATGTTGTCCGGGTTGTGGTACTGGTTCGGGTAGAAGGCGTTCATCTCCCCGGCCAGCCGCTTGGCGGTCTCGTAGTAGCTCTGGGGCGACTCTGCCGGGACGTTGGTCGGGCAGATGTGCACCTCGGCGCCGAAGGCCTTGAGCGTGTTGATCTTCTCGGCGCTCATCTTGTCGGGGATCGTGAAGATGCACCGGTAGCCCTTGAGGGCCGCGGCCATCGCCAGGCCGACGCCCGTGTTGCCGCTGGTGTTCTCGACGATCGTGCCGCCGGGCTTGAGCCGCCCGTCCGCTTCGGCCTTCTCGATCATGTGGATCGCCATCCGGTCCTTGATGGCGCCACCGGGGTTCAGGTACTCGCACTTCACGAGCACCGTCGCGCAGTTCTCGTCCGTGAGCTTGGAGAGCTTGATCAGCGGCGTCCGCCCCACGGCCGCTAGAACGTTTTCGAACACTTGCACTGCGCGTGCCCCTCCTGCCGGTTGTTCCCCGGAGTCTCGCGGTTCTAGCCCGGGGTCCAGGGGGGGTCAAGAAGGCAGATCAACGATTTCGGTCCTGCAAGGCGTTGAAACCTCTCGGTTTTTTTTCACGATCCGGAGGCGCCGCGGCCCTTTCGTGATAGGAAGCCTGGCTCGATATGGATGCCACGATCGAGCAGGTGATTCGCAGCCGGGTCGGCGCGCTCCTCGAGCAGCCCCCGGCCTCTCTTCGGGTCGAGCCCCTCGCGGGCCACGCCTCGGCGCGCCTCTACGTGCGGGTCCGGAGCAGCAGCCTGCGCTCGGTGATGGTGATGGTGCTGCCCCCGGACGCCCGGGCCTCGGAGGAGGCCAGCAAGGGCGAGGTCCCCGAGGAGCTGCCCTTCCTCACCGTGCAGCGCCTGCTGGAGGATCTGGGGGTGAGGGTTCCGGCCATCCACGAGGTGGCCCTCGAGGACGGGCTCCTGATCCTGGAGGATCTCGGCGACGTCACCCTGGAGTCCGTGGTCTCCGGCGCCAGCGCCGAGGCGCGTCAAAAGCACTACGGCGCCGCGATCGACACCCTGGCCTTCCTGCGCCGGGAGGCCGAGCTGCGCCCTGCCCCCGAGACCCTGCCCTGGCAGCGCAGCTTCGACTTCGAGCTGCTGCGCTGGGAGCTCGACCACTTCCGGGAGTGGCTCCTCGAGGCCCACGCCGGCGCGAAGCTCGAGGCCGACGAGCAATTGCTGGTCGAGGAGAGCTTCGACGCCATCGCCCGGCGGCTGGCCGAGCTGCCCCGGGGGCTGACCCACCGCGACTACCAGAGCCGCAACCTCCTGCTGGTGCAGGGGGAGATCGCCGTGATCGACTTCCAGGACGCCCTGCAGGGGCCGCTGGTCTACGACCTCGTGGCGCTCCTGCGCGACTCCTACGTCGAGCTGACGCGCCCGGAGGTCGAGGGCCTCATCGACCGCTACCTCGACGCCTACCGCAGCCTGGGCGGCACGCCGCCCGATCGGGACGAGCTCGACGAGCTCTTCGACCTGCAGACCGTGCAGCGCAAGCTGAAGGACGCCGGCCGCTTCGTCTTCATCGATCGGGTGAAGCAGAACGACTCCTTTCTGCCCTCGATCCCCGCCTCCCTGAAGTACGCCCGGGAGGCCCTGGGCCGCCTGCCCGGGTACGCCCCCCTCCACGCGGTGCTGGGCAAGTACGTCCCCGAGCTGGCTCCATGAGCACCGGCGGCCGCCCGCGCCGGGCGATGGTGCTCGCGGCGGGGCTGGGGACCCGCCTTCGCCCTCTGACCGATCGCTACCCCAAGCCGGCGGTGCCGGTGGCCGGCGTGCCGCCGATCTGCTGGACCCTCGCCTCGCTGGCGGCCGGCGGCATCGAGGAGGTGGTGGTCAACACCCACTGGCTGCCCCACGAGGTGGAGGCGGCCCTGGCGGGGCTCGAGCGGCCGGCGGTGAGCTTCAGCCACGAGCCCGAGATCCTCGGCACCGGCGGCGGCCTGATGAAGGTGGCCGGGCGCTTCCGGGACGAGCCCTTCGTGCTGGCCAACGGCAAGCTGGTCTTCGATCTGGATCTGGCCGGGGCGGTGGCTGCGCACCGGGCGAGCGGCGCGACGGCGACCATGGTCCTGCGACCCCACCCGCCGGACAGCCCCTACGCCTCCATCGAGATCGACGCAGGAGGACGCATCCGCCGCTTCGCGGGGCGCTGGGAGGACGCGCCGGAGCACCTGGGGGGGCTCACGGGTCACGTCTTCACCGGGGTCCACGTCCTCGAGCCCGAGATCCTCGAGCACCTGCCGCCCACCGGCGTCTCCTGCATCAACGGCGACGGCTACCAGAGCCTCCTCTCCTCGGGGGGGCACGCCCACGGGGTGCTGCAGGCCGACGCCTACTGGGCCGAGCCCTCGACGCCGGGGCGCTATCTTCGCTGCGTCGCCGACGTGCTGGGGGGTCGGGTGGACCTCACGCGCTTCACGGCCGGGGGCCTCGTCCCCTTCGCCGGGGCCGAGGAGGTCGAGCCGGGGATCTGGATCCATCCGGAGGCGACGGTGGATCCCGGGGCCGAGCTGCAGGGACCGGTCTTCGTGGGCCCGGGGGCCGAGGTGGAGCGGGGCGCAAAGATCGGACCCGAGGTGGCGATCGAGGCGCGGGCGCGGATCCGGTCGGGGGCGAAGGTGCGGCGCTCGGTCGTGTGGCAGGAGGTCACGATCGCCGGCGACGAGGTCCTCGACCACGTGATCGCGGTCGAGGGGGATCTGCGAATCGACGCCCGCTAGGCGTGGTAGCGAGCGAGGACGACGGTCACGTTGTCGTGGCCGCCGTTGGCGTTCGCGGCCTCGATGAGGCGGTCGGCGCAGGTGTCGAGATCGTCGAGGTTGGCGGCCAGGATCCGGGCCATCTCCTCGTCCTTGATCATGCCGGAGAGGCCGTCGGAGCACAGGACGTAGACGTCACCCTCGCGGGAGGGATCGGCCACCACGTCGACCTCGACCTGATCCTTCATGCCCAGCGCCCGGCTGATCACGTTCTTGTGAGGGAAGTTCTCGATCTCCTCGGGCGTGAGCTTCTTGGCCTTGATGTACTGATTGAGGAGGGAGTGATCCTCGGTGATCTGGGTGAGCTCACCGGCGCGGAAGCGGTAGACCCGGGAGTCGCCCACGTGGCCGACGTAGGTGGCCTCGGGCTTGAAGAAGGTGGTGACGATGGTGGTCCCCATGTCCTTCTGCCGGGCGTCGGCCGAGGCGGCCTCCCGGATCCGGGTGTTGGAGAGCATGATCGCCGTCGCCAGCCGGTTCTCGTCGTAGTTCCGGGCGCGGTCCATCTTGTTCGGCCAGGTCGCCTCTTCGTCCCGCTCGGTCATGCGGAAGAACTCGGCGACCTCCTCGACGGCGATGCCGCTGGCGACCTCGCCGGCCGCGTGGCCGCCCATGCCGTCGGCGACGATGAAGAGGTTGACCTCGGGGACGAGCTGGAAGTTGTCCTCGTTGTGGTCCCGCTTCATCCCCACATGGGTTCTTCCGACCGAGTCGATGCGCATGGTGTGTCCTGACGGGCTTCCGAAAGCCCGTGGGCAGGCAAAAAAGCTAACCTCTGCGCCAGCGGCGGGTCAATCGGATTCGGAGCAGATGATCCGATCGCCCTCGTAGGTCTCGCAGCGCTCGAGGGTGCCGGCGGGCAGCTCGATGACGCTGCGCGCCTTGCCGTAGATGCGTGTGAGGCGCCAGGGCGGGATGGCGGCGAAGGCCCGCACCACCACGCCCTCGCGATCGACGAAGAGCACGTCGATGGGAAAGCGCATGAAGAAGGTGTGGATCGAGTTGCAGGGCTCGATCTGGATGCCCTCGCCCTCCTCGAGCCCCTCCCGGCCGAGGAGCCCCTTCATCCGCTCGAGGGCGCGGGTCGCGCGCCAGCCGCGGGTGGCGAGCACGGTGTTTCTCGTGGCGTTCAGGATCTGCACCGCGCTAGAAGGTAGCACTGAAATGCCCGGCCTCGAACCAGTCCTGCCTCCCCTGGAGGTCGTCCTCCACCGCCCGGAGATCCCCCCGAACACCGGGAACATCGCCCGGCTCTGCGCCTGCACCGGCAGCCGCCTGCGGCTGGTCGCGCCCCTGGGCTTCTCCCTGGACGAGAGCCGGCTGAAGCGGGCGGGGCTCGACTACTGGGACAAGGTCCACGTGGCGACCCATCAGAGCTTCGAGGAGGTGCTGGAGGAGGAGCCCGGCCGGCCCCTCCACCTCTTCGCCTCCAAGGGCGGCCGCCCCCTCTGGGAGACCCGCTTCGAGCCCGGCGCCCGCCTGGTCTTCGGCTCGGAGTCCGTGGGTCTGCCCGAGGAGCTCCTCTCCGCCCACGCCGGGAGGGTCGTCACGGTCCCGATGGTCGACGGCCCCCGCAGCCTGAACCTGGCCTCCACCGTGGCCATCGCCCTCTACGAGGCCCTGCGTCAGCTGCGTGGCCACGCCGCGCGGCGGTGCTAGACTTCCGGGGCATGACGGAGGGGCAGGAGACCTGGACGGCGTTCGAGGGCCCGGCGCTGGCGCGCCTCGTGGGCCGCCTCGCCAAGCAGCGCGCCTCGGGCATCCTCACCGTCCGGCAGGGCGAGGCCACCTCCCGGGCCTTCTTCCGGGGCGGCGTGCTCGCCGGGGCGATGGTCTACGGCCGCTTCAAGCCCCTGGGGATCTCGCTGCTCGAGGCCGGCATCATCGACATCGAGGCCCTCAACGCCTCGCTGACCATCATGGCGGCGAACAAGGTCCCGCAGGGGCAGGTGATGGTCGAGCTCGGCGCGATCACCGAGGAGCAGCTCGAGGCGGGCCTCCACGGGCAGCAGCTGGGCAACGCCGCGGCCTTCGTCCGCCTCGGCGCCGGGAGCTGGAGCTTCGACGGTGGCAGCGAGCCGCCCCCCTGGACCCGGGACATCAGCCTCGAGCCCGAGGAGGTGGTGCTCACGGCCTGCCGCTCCTCCGAGGGCGAGGCGCTGGTCAAGGGCCTCCTCCACGACCTGGGCTCCCGCCGGATCGGGCTGCGCCTCGAGTCGGCGCTCATCGTCGAGCGCTTCAGGCTGCCCGGAGGCATGGCCCGGGCCCTGCGGGATCTGAAGGGCCGGCAGGACCTCGAGGAGCTGGCCGTGGCGGGTGGGCTGGAGATGTCCGATGTCTTCTCCCTGGTCGCGGCGCTCCACGCCTTCGAGCTGGTCGACCCCGATGGCAACCCCACGGGGATGGGCGAGCTCCTCGAGGAGGAGGCGCCGTCCGAGGCGGTGACCCCCACTCAGGACACCGTGATCGAGCCGATGCCCGTCACCTCGCCCGAGCCGGAGCCCGCACCGGAGCCGATGGTGCGCCCCAGGCCCACCGCGCGGCCGGCCTCGTCCGGCCGGTCCCGGGAGAGCGTCGAGGAGGAGCGCAAGCGCCGCTCACGCCTCCTGCGCAAGGCGATCCAGAACATCCCCGGCGCCGAGCGCATCACCGCGGCCAAGGAGGCGCTCGAGGCCGAGACGAAGGCGGAGGCCCAGAAGTCGAAGAGCGCCCCCGCCGAGGTGAGCCCCGAGGAGGAGGCCCGCCGCGCCCGGATGGCCAGCCGCCGCCTCTCGGACGAGGCCCGGACCTTCGCGGCCGAGATCCGCAAGTGGTACGAGGAGGTGAAGGGCCAGGACTTCTACCGGCGCCTGCGGATCAAGAAGGGGGCGAGCAGCGGCGAGGTGAAGGCGGGCTACCTGACCCTGGCCAAGCGCTTCCACCCGGACCGGGCCAGCGCCCTCGAGCTCGACGGCGAGTCCGCCGGGCGCCTCGCCGTGGTCTTCGACGCGATCCGGGAGGCCTACGACACCCTCAAGGATCCCGAGGAGCGCAAGCGCTACGACGGTCAGCTGGCCGCCGGGATCACCAACGCCGGGCAGGACCGGACGCGCCTGATCGCCGCGGCGCAGATGCAGTTCCGCAAGGGCCTGGTGGCCTTCAAGAAGAAGGACTTCGACACGGCGCGCCCGCTGCTCAAGCAGGCCTACCGGGCCGATCCCCGCAACGGGGAGTGGGCGGTCTACTACGCCTGGGCCCTCTTCTCGGTCGGGCCGGCGGAGGAGGTGAAGGAGGAGGTCCTGCGGATCCTCAAGCGGGCGGCGGCCATCGACGAGGCCAGCGCGCGGGCCTTCTACTACCTGGGCCTGATCGCGCGGATGGACGGCAACCTCGACAAGGCCGAGCTCTACCTGACCAAGGCGCTCAAGCGGAACGAGAAGATGACCGAGGCGACCACCGAGCTGCGGCTGGTGAAGCGGCGGATGGAGCGCGAGACGAGCACCTCGACCAAGCGCTTCATGCGCAAGCTCCTCGGCGAGGAGTGAGGCAGCCCCGAGGGCGGGCTACTCGGCCTCTTCGAAGTCGGCCAGCGCGGCCGCGAGCTCTTGCTGCTCCTCGTCGCCGAGGTCCAGGAACTCGATGCCCATCCCGGCGCCCTTGCCCTCCTCGTCGCCCCGGCTCGCCCAGGCCACCTTGCCCCGGGTGTGAACCACCCGCGCCGAGGCGGGGAGGGTGAAGGAGAGGGAGAGGACCTCGCCCTCCTCGAAGAGGAGGTCGGCCACCAGGAAGGCGCCCCCGACGGAGAGGTCGCGGGTGTCCAGCCGGATCTCGCCCAGGCCCGCGGACTCGCCCAGCCGGAACTCGGTCTTGATGGCGTGGCGGCGGTCGGTGCGCAGGGTCCGGCCGGGGCCACCCTCGGGGGGAACGTTCATGGCAGCGACGAGTATCCGGCGGCCCTCCGGGGCGGTCAACACCGGGTTCTTCCGGGGGTCTCGACCTTTCTTGACGCCCGGTCGAGCCCGGGTGATCATCCAAGGCTCGTAACCCTTCGGTTTTCCGCAGATTCGGGGCGTGCCGGGTGGCCAAGCAACACCTTCTTCTGGTCGATAGCGATGCGAAGTCGCTCCGCGTGATGGAGGTCAGCCTGAAGAAGGCTGGCTTCTCCGTGACGACGGCGGTGAATGGCGTCGATGCGTGGGAGAAGGTCGAGATCTCTCCGCCCGATCTGATCATCTCCGACACCCGCATGCCGGAGATGGACGGCTTCGAGCTCTGCCGCAAGCTGAAGGACGATCCCCGCACCCAGGAGATCCCCTTCATCTTCCTCACCTCGCAGAAGGCGATCGAGGCGAAGGTGAAGGGCCTCGAGCTGGGCGTGGACGACTACCTGACCAAGCCGATCTACATCAAGGAGATCGTGACCCGGGTGAAGATCCTGCTGCAGAAGCGGGATCGCGAGCAGCTGGAGAAGAAGGACCAGCGCGGCGGCTTCTCCGGGAACCTCACCGACATGGGTGTGGTGGACCTGGTGCAGACGGTCGAGCTCGGCCGCAAGACCGGCACCATCACCTTCACCATGGTCGATGATCGCCAGGCGAGGATCTGGTTCCGCGACGGCAAGGTCACCGACGCCGAGATCGGAAACCTGTCCGGCGAGGGGGCCTTCTACCGGCTGCTGAACTACGCCGAGGGCTACTTCCAGATCGAGTTCGCTCCCGTCGAGCGCGCCGACCGCATCGAGGTCTCGACCCAGGGCCTGCTGATGGAGGGGATGCGGCGGATCGACGAGTGGAGCCGGATGCTCGAGCAGATCCCGCCCATCGACACGATCTTCGAGGTGGACTACCGCGAGCTGGCCGAGCGCCTGCCGGAGATCCCGGACGAGGTGAACGGCATCCTGCGCCTCCTGGACGGACGGCGCTCCCTCGAGACGGTGGTCTTCGACTCGCCCTTCGACGATCTCGAGGCCCTGGGGATCATCTCCAAGCTCTACTTCGAGGGCCTGATCATCGAGAGCAGCTCCCCGGCCCCGGTCGGTCAGGCCGAGGGCGAGGCGGCCTCCTGGCTGGCCCACCCGGAGGACGAGCCCGGTCCGGCCGCGGCGCCGCCCGCGCCCGCCTCCGCGCCCGCCTCCGCGCCCGATCCCTTCCCCGAGCCGCCTCCTGCCGCACCGCCGGAGCCGGCGCCCCTCGCTGCTCCGCCACCCCCGCCGCCCGAGCCCGCTCCGGTCGCGGCGCCGCCTCCGCCGCCCCCGCCGGAGCCTGCACCGCTGGCGCCGGCCGCGGCCGCGGCCGCGATGAGCCCGGTGACCGCCGAGGAGCCCGACGCGGTGGACTGGTTCGCCGGCCCCTCTCCCGCCGCCGAGGAGGCCGGCCCGGTGCCGCCTCCGAACGGCAAGCCGCCGGTCGCCCGCCCGGAGCCCCCGCCCCCCGCCCCGCCCCTCGCCGCGCCCCCCGCCCCGCCCCTCGCCGCGCCCCTCGCCGCGCCGCAGGGCGCGCTGGCGGATCTGCCTCCGGTGGAGATCACTCGCTTCCCGGGCCGCCGCGGGGAGTACCTCGAGAAGCTCGAGGCCGCCCGCCAGGCCGCCGCCGTGGCGGCGCCGCCGGCGCCGGAGCCCAGGCGCACCACGACCAAGGAGATGCCGATCTCGGCCTGGCTCTCCGGGGCCGACGTGGCCGCGCCGCCCGCGGCGCCTGCCGCGCCCGCCGAGGATCCGGCAGACGAGGGCTGGGAGACCCGCCCGGCGGATGACGCCATGCCGGTGGGTTCGCCTCCTCTCGACGACTCGACCATCGCCGCGGCGATCGGGGGTCCCGCACCGGCCTCCCCCCCCGCGCAGCCTGCGGCCCCCGAGGCTCCGGCGCCGGAGGTCCCGGCACCTGCGGCGGAGGCCCCGGCACCGGCGCCCGCGCCTGCGCCCGCCCCGGTCCTCGAGGCCCCCACCGAGCCCGACCGGCCCGCCGCCGTCGATCCCCGGGAGGCCCCGACCGAGGACCTGCCCGCCGCGCCGGTGGCCGCCATCAAGCTGCAGAAGAAGAGCCTGGCCGAGGTGGCCGAGGAGCTCGAGGAGACGGCCCGGGAGGTCGCCTCCGCGGATGCGGCCGCCCCCGCGACCCCCGGGGACGACGAGCCCGACGCGCGGATCACCACCGATCCGGCGATGGAGGCCTTCTTCGAGTCCTCGTCCGCGGATTCCTCGAGGCCGGTCTCCTCCCTGCAGCGGGGCATCACCGGCGCGAGCCGGGACGACTTCGAGCACCTCGAGCAGCGCGGTGGCTTCGGCAAGATCCTGGGGATCGTGGCCCTGGTCGCGATGGTGGGGGGAGGGGGCTGGTACCTCTTCCTCGGCCCGGGCAAGGGGCTGCTCGGCGGCGAGGCCGTCGGGACCGGTGAGACCGGGGAGACCGGTGAGACCGGTGAGACCGGGGAGACCGGGGAGACCGGGGAGACCGGGGAGACCGGGGAGACCGGGGAGACCGGGGAGACCGGGGAGACCGGGG